>JBBSUU010000666.1:0-1501 GCA_038234115.1 Mycobacteriales bacterium | reverse complement strand
CACCAACCAATCCGGGGTGCTGGGGTTGGGGCCGGCGGTAATCGCAATCTGCATCATGAACGCCTACTTCAGCACCCGGCGAGCATTGTGGTGGCACTTGGCGTTCACCGTAGGGTGTTTCGCCGTGGGGGTACTGATCGCCCGGCAACAAGGCACCTACATCCCCGCGCTCAGTGCCAGCATCGTCGCGGTGGGCGCCGGGATCACCCTGAATCGGCTTTCTGAAAAGCTCCGTCAACAAGGGTCCACCGACGAGCTCACCGGGACCCTGAACAGGGCGGCCTGGATGCAGATCACCGACTTGGCCATGCTGTCGAAACACCGCGGACCGGTGGTGGTGGCGATCCTGGATCTGGATGACTTCAAGGAGACCAACGACAACCAGGGGCACCTGGCCGGGGACCGGATTCTTCAAACCGCGGCCGGCATCTGGACCGATCACCTCCCCCGCTCGGCGGTGCTGGGAAGATTCGGGGGCGACGAGTTTCTGGTTCTGTTTCGCGGGCTGAACCCGCAACACGTCAAGGACCAACTCGCCCTGCTGCCACCCGTTCCCGGCGTGACCTGGACATTTGGGATCGCGTTGGCCGAACGTGGCGATACCAGCCGTGATCTGCTTCATCGGGCCGACGCGGCTCTGCTGGCAGCCAAAAAAATTCGTTCGCACCACAACGAATCTCCGAACCTCCTGCCGGGCGCCATCGGCTGAAGGGGTGGCAAGCTGACTGCTTGTTCCCTGCGGTGCTCGCGGCTGGTTTCGTCTGTGTCCAAGACCTGGGCCGGATCCGTTGCTAGGTTGATCGTTCGGCCGCCGAGTGCATATGGGTACGCCGGCAGGGGTTCGAATCTGCGGAGGTTGTGATGTCGCGTGAGTTGGTTTGGACCGGTTTCATGTCACTCGATGGCGTGGTGGATTCACCGGGTGGCGTGGTCGAAGGACACCGCAGCGGGGGGTGGGTACTGAATACAGGGTTTGTGGCAGAAGCGTTCTCGCTCAAGGGCGAAGAGCTGGCCGAAACGTCAGCGCTGATGTTCGGTCGTCGCAGCTATCAGGTGTTCGCCCCGATTTGGCGCGATTCCGATGATCACGCAGCCTACAAACAGCTTCCGAAGTATGTCGTCTCCACCACACTCCGCGAGGACGAATTGGTGGATGGCTGGGGAACGCTGCGCATTCTGCGGTCGATGGACGATATCGCCGCTCTCAAGGAGACCGATGGTGGCGCGATCTTCATCCACGGCAGCGCGGAACTGGCCGTCGGCCTAGCGGACGCCGGCCTTATCGATCGGTACAACATGCTGGTGTTCCCCGTACTTCTCGGCGCCGGCAAAAGCGTGTTCAGCAGAGCTGACAAAGCGCGGCAGCAACTCCAGCTGCGCGACTGCGCCGCCTACCCCAATGGTGTCGTCAAGATGGTTTATGGCGTCACCCGCTGACGGGGCAGCGCGATCACCCCGCCCGTCGGTGGGATCCGTGACGCCGGGGTCCTCTGCCGGCGAT
>JBBSUU010000665.1:0-1502 GCA_038234115.1 Mycobacteriales bacterium | reverse complement strand
GCCAACGTGGCTCGCGCGGCATTGCGGCACTTTGCGCAGATCGATGGCGGCAATCTGGTCTTGATGGGCTCGCTGTTGGGCAAGATCGCGGTCCCATTCATGAGCCCCTACGTCACCAGTAAGTGGGGAGTGCACGGCCTGGCCAGAATGCTGCAGATCGAGGCTCGTCGGTCCAAAGGTGTTCGGATCAGCCTGATCTCCCCCGGGAGTGTGGACACCCCGGCCTACAGCCAAGCTGCGAACTACACCGGCTGGGAGGGGCGCCCACCACCGCCGGTCGACTCGCCCGACAAGGTTGCCGCGGCGATCTTCCGGGCGGCAGGCAGATCGAGATCTGAGACCTCGGTGGGTGTAGCAAACGGATTGGTAGTGATGGGTTTTCGAGTCCTACCCGGCGTATTTGATTTGTTGGTAACGCCTTTGATGCGGTTCATGGCAATGTCTGGCAAGAATATCGCTGAAACCTCCGGGACGGTCTTCGCCCCAGCGCCGGCCGGAAATGCACAGTACGGCAAGTGGGGGCGACATTGGCTACGGCCGCTGGTGGCAGCATCGGTAGTCGCCGCCGGCTCCGCGGTAGCCGGAGTTGTTGCCGCCCACCGGCCGTCTGACAAGCAGGATGCCGACGTCACTCCCCCGGTTCAGCTCAAAAATGTTGCCGCGCAGCGAGGCCGACAGTGATCTGTTCCAGCTCAGCTGAGCCGGGTCAGTGAGACGTCATAGGTGAGTTCCAGTAGTTCGCCGAATTGATCGGGACACGGCTCGAGCTGAGTGCGGATCGTCCGGCCGGTCATGAGGGTCACCTGACCCGAGTCATCTTCGGACACGGCCATGCTCCGCTCCAAACGTTCCGGGACCAGCAGCGCCTCGGTACCGGCGCCCTGCTGCGCCCCGATCCGTTGGCAGGTGAGTGATCGCTCTTCGGTTTGAATCCAGGCACCGTCGGTGACGGTAAATCCCAGATATCCGCCTCCATCTGAAGTTTGGATTTGCGATATGCAGGGCGTCTGCGCACAGGATGTTCGAACGGTCCAGGAAGCGGTTTCGATGCTGCCGATGCGCAGGGCCTCGGCGCCACCGCCGGTGGCCTCGACAAGGGTGGCGCGATACTGGTACTCACCGGTGAATCCCTCCGGATCAACAGCTAACGAGGCCGGCGGCATCGTGGATGACGGGGTCGATAGCGCCGGTGACGTCGTTCCCGGTGAAGGAGTTGCCGGCCCCGCCACCACACCGATAGACGGCGCCACCGCCCCAGTGGGTCCGGGTGACTCCGGGTTGGCTGCCAAGTCTGATTGCTTCGCTGTCGTTTCCGAGCCTGCAGCGTCGTCAGTGCCAAAGCGTTGCAACACCAGGACACTCAAGCCGGCGACCAACACCGCAATCAGCGCAGTGGCCGATATCAGCCGAAGCGGAGAGCGGCGCCGGCCGGTCGCCACGTTCCTGGTTGCCCCCTTCCGGGCCGACCTGTCGGCGATTACGGTTGGCGTCGTCGCGGGGCG
>JBBSUU010000664.1:0-1509 GCA_038234115.1 Mycobacteriales bacterium | reverse complement strand
TCCGGTGTGCTCAGGCTGCCGGGAGCCAGGGTCACCGCCTCGCATCACCCGGCCGCCTATAACGGCATCAAACTCTGCCGCGCCGGCGCGGTTCCGGTCAGTAGTGAAACCGGCCTGGTGCAGGTCAAGGAGGAGGCCGGTGACCTCCTGGATGGCGTTGTGCAGTTCGAGCCGGCCGCAGCACCGGGAATCATCACTGACCAGAACCTGCTGACGGGTTATGCCGACTACCTGCTGAATCTGGTGGATCTGAGAGGTATCCGGCCGCTGCGGGTGGTGGTTGACGCCGGCAACGGAATGGCCGGTTACACCGTGCCGGCCGTCTTGGGCGATCTGCCACTCACGATCGAAGAGTTGTATTTCGAGCTTGATGGCACGTTCCCGAATCACGAAGCCAATCCGCTGGACCCGAAGAACCTGGTGGATCTGCAGGCTGCGGTGATTGCTGCCGGCGCTGATATCGGGTTGGCCTTCGACGGCGACGCCGACCGATGCTTCGTCGTCGATGAACGCGGCGCCCCGGTTTCGCCGAGCGCGATTACCGCACTGGTGGCCGAGCGAGAACTGGCCAAACATCCCGGTGCAACGATTCTGTACAACCTGATCACCTCTCGGGCGGTTCCGGAGATCGTTCACGAAGCCGGCGGCACCAGCGTTCGGACCCGGGTGGGGCATTCGTTCATCAAGGCCGAGATGGCCCGCACCGGCGCCGTTTTCGGTGGCGAACACTCCGCTCACTACTACTTTGCCGAGTTCTTCAAGGCCGACACCGGAATGCTCGCAGCCCTTCATGTCTTGGCCGCCCTCGGTGGTCAGGACGGCCCGCTCTCCGGCCTGGTATCCGGGTACGACCGGTACAGCGCCTCGGGGGAGATCAATTCGACGGTCGCCGATACGCCGGCCAAGCTGGCGTTGATTCGTGAGTACGGAGTCGCCCACGACGCCGACATCGATGAGATGGATGGCATCACCGTGACCCTGCCGAACGGCAACTGGTTCAATGTGCGGGCGTCCAACACCGAGCCGCTGCTGCGCCTCAATGTCGAAGCCAAGGACGCGAGCCAGATGAGTGTTTTGCGCGATGAGATCCTGCGGTTGATCCGGGCCTGACCGCCCGCTCGCCGGCGGAGTCGCAGATTTCCGGAACCGGCGGCGAGAAGTCCGCTGACAGATGAACGCGATCTGCTCCCAATCAACTCCGCGAGGGGTGCGGTGGTCCACACTGGGGGCATGACTTCTATGGCTTCGGCAGGTTCGACAGACCGCACACATCCGTTGCTGGCGGTGCTGGATCCCGCGCTGCTCGAGGTGCTCGCGTGCCCGGCCGATCATCACGCCCCGCTGACCCTGGGTGAGCCGGGTGCCCCGATGGCGCTGAGCTTGACCTGCACCGAGTGTGGACGGGTGTTCGCGGTCCGGGACGGGATCCCGGTGCTGCTGCTTGACGAGGCCCGGTTACCCGATACGGCGTCACCGTGATGGATCCGGTCGATCTGCTGGGCGACGTGG
>JBBSUU010000663.1:0-1522 GCA_038234115.1 Mycobacteriales bacterium | reverse complement strand
CGTGATCCAGGGTGTCTCTGGCCGCGCCGTGCACCGCCGGGGCGCAGCGCAGCGAGTAGGCGTCCTGAACTCGGAGGTCTTCCGGACCCGCATGCGAGGCCACGATGGGCGAGTCCCGCAGGGAGGCCAGGATTCGGGCGGCCGAGGCCTGTTGACCCGGATGCGGTCGCAACGCATGGAGGTCTGCATGGAAAACCCGATTGGTCCCCATCAATGCTTCGACGCTCATGGCAGCGGCGATATCCGCGGTGGCCAACAGCATGCCGAGGTCGTCACCGGCCATGACCAGTTGCCCGAGCATGCCGTCGGTGCCATTGATCAGTGCCAGGCCCTCTTTCTCGGCCAGCACCACCGGCGTCAATCCGGCTGCGGCCAGCGCCTGCGCAGCGGGCATCCGAGAACCGGCGGCGTCGAATACCTCACCCTCCCCGATCAGTGCGAGGGCGACAGCGGAAAGCGGTGCCAGATCACCGGAACAGCCCAGCGAGCCGTACTCGGCGACAACAGGGGTGATGCCGGCGGTGATGAGATCGGCCAGTGTCTGCGCCGTTTCCAGTCGGATCCCGGTGCGCCCGGTGGACAGCGTGGCGAGTCGGAGCAACATCATCGCGCGCACTACTTCCCGTTCCACCGCCGGGCCGCTGCCGGCCGCGTGTGAGCGGATCAGCGACGTTTGCAACGCTGCTCGTCGATCGCGGGGAATATGGGTATTGGCCAATGCGCCGAAACCGGTGGAGATGCCGTAATGCGCCTTCACATCACCGGCCAGCGCTTCGATGACCGAACGCGTGGCAACGATCGCCTCGATGGCCTCAGAACTCAGGGTCACACCCGCGCCGCGTCTGGCCACCGCGAGCACATCGGCCGGTTGCACTCCCGAAGTACCGACTGTGACAGGGGACAGATCCGGCGCGGTTGCCGAGCCCTGTGGTGCGCGGGCCGGTGGCTTGCTGTCGATTTCAACGGTCACAGCTCTATTGGATGCCTATCGGGCGCGGAACAGAAGGGGTGATGGGAGAATGTTGTCCGGTATGGCGGACACTATCCGGATGACAGAACAGCGCAATCGGCCTGGGCCCGGATCGCACGCAGTAAAGGTCGAAAACGGTGGACCCGCGCCGGCACTGCGTCGCGGGCTTGCGGTGCTGAATTTCCTGGCCTCCCGCGCGAGCCCCCAATCTGCCTCCACCATCGCCAGAGAACTTCACCTCCCCAGGTCGACAACCTATGAATTACTGACCGAACTGGCGTCAGCAGGATTCGCCGTTCACATTGCCTCACAACGACTGTGGGGGCTCGGAGTTACCTCCTTCGAGATCGGTACCGCCTATTTGCGGCAGGATCCGCTCGAACGAATAAGTCGACCGGTGCTCGCTCACCTGGCCGGTCGGGTACTGATGACGGCCCATCTGGGGGTACTCCACGGCGCCCAGACGCTCTACGTGATCAAGGAACGTCCCGCCTCGTCGTTCCGACCACCCACATTGATTACCGAGGTCGGGGTACGACTCCCCGCGCATTT
>JBBSUU010000662.1:0-1524 GCA_038234115.1 Mycobacteriales bacterium | reverse complement strand
TGGCCGGAATCGGCAGTAAGCTGGATGTTCCCGGTTCGATCACCATGGGACTGGCAGCCGGTGCGGTAGGAATCTGTTTCCTCGGGGTCGGCCTGCTCGCGTCGGAACTGGCCCAGACTTCCCGTGGGGCCAACTCTCTGGCCGCCGCTGCAGTGGGCGTGGCCTACTTGATAAGGGCGCTGGGAGATGCCGGCGGTACCGCATCGGCAGACGGCCTCTACGTGACAAGCTTTTGGCTGAGCTGGTTATCACCGATCGGCTGGGGCCAGCAAACCCATGCCTACACCACGAACTCGCTCTGGCCGCTGCTGCTGAATGTGGCCTTGGCGGGGCTGCTGATTGCCTTGATTTTTCAGATCCAGGCCAACCGGGACTTGGCTGGCAGTGTGCTCGGGGAACGCGCCGGTAGGCCTGTTGCAGCCGGATCGCTCTCGTCGGCCTTCGGACTTTCCTCCCGTCTGCTCCGAGGCTCGATAGTTGGCTGGGCCATCGGCGGCGCGGTATTGGGGGTATTTGCCGGCTCGCTGGGAAACCTCATTGCGCAGGCAATCGCTGACAACCAGTCGTTGCAGGTGACAATCACAAAGTTTCTTCCCGGCGGCACCGGCCTTCTCGTAGACCTGTTTGTTGCCGCGATGTTTGGGCTAATCGGCATTCTCGCTGCGGCCTGCGCCGCGCAGGCGATGATGCGGATGCGCCAGGAGGAGGCCGGTGGGACTGCTGAGTTGGTGCTGGCTGCTCCGGTCAGCCGCCTGAGATGGTTGCTCGGCTACGCACAAATGGCACTGCTCGGCATCCTCGCCGTGGTGCTGGCCTCCTCGCTTGCAGCAGCGGGTGGCTTCCTGGTCACGGATGGCAATGGTGACCGGATCGGTGCCGCATTCTTGGCCGGCGCCGCCCAGATACCCGCAGCCACAGTCTATCTCGGGCTGATGATGTTAGCGGTTGCGATAGTTCCCAGGTTTGCCGTGCCGGTGGGATGGGGGCTGCTCGCGTTGGGACTTATTGTTGGACAACTTGGTGCATTGATCGGGCTACCCGAATGGGCGAGAGATCTCTCTCCGTTTTCGCATAGCCCGACGGCGCCCGCGGCGGGTGCGCAATGGGGTGGGGCTTGGTGGATGCTGTTGGTGTCGGCGATACTCGCCGGGATTGCCATTGCCCTGATGAACCGGAGAGAACTCACCGCATGACATCGCCCGAGGTCCGCCACTTCACCGAGTCCTTCGCAAGTTATTTCACCTCGGTGGGATTTCCGAAGATGGCGGCCCGCGTGCTGATGTCGGTGATGGTTTCGGAGAACGGATTGACCGCGTCGGAGATCGCGGCCGATCTACACATCAGCGCGGCCGCGGTTTCCGGCGCGACCAGACAGTTGCTGCAGTGGAGCCTGATCAAGCGCACCCCGGTACGAGGATCACGTCGCGATCGTTTCGAAGTGGTCAGTGACGCCTGGTACCGGGCGGTGGTCGCCAATTACGGCACATATGAACAACTGGCACGAATGGCCGGCGCCGGGGCCGA
>JBBSUU010000661.1:0-1533 GCA_038234115.1 Mycobacteriales bacterium | reverse complement strand
CCGGTGTCCAGGATCTTCTGCTTACCGGTATAGAACGGGTGGCAGTTCGAGCAAACTTCGACGGTGATAGAGCCACCGGCAGCGGTCGAACGCGTGGTGAATGAATTTCCACAACCGCAGGTTACGGCGGTGTCGTGGTAATCGGGGTGGATCCCGGCCTTCATGATGATTCCTCTTCCTTGTGGTCGCCGGGTCGTCAACGCGGGTTTTGCGCAGGCGGGAACCGGAACCGGATCTATGAGTGCTCCAGTGTGCCAGATGCACACCTCATAGGCCTAAACGCAAGGATGGGACCGAACATTCCCGAGCCGACTAGTCGAGCGAAATCGCAATCGCCCCGACCGGATGCGGCTTTGTCCCCAGCAACCGGGCGATCGCGTTGGGAATCTGCGTCATCCTTGCCTGCCAGCCATATTTCTGAACCAAAGCCCTTAACACACCTGATGTCTCGTCCTGCGTCATAATCCTGGCAGTGCCATCGATCAGCCGGCCCCTATCCTCACCCCGTTGTCCGCAAGGAGCCAACTGAACTTTGGAATTGCGCCGGATCCGCTTTACCTTGCCGGCGCCGGGATTGGTCCAGACCTGTATTTCGTGCCCCACCCGTACCGCCCAGACCGGAGTGGGCACCGCGGTGCCGTCCTTGCGGAATGTCACGACCATGACGTACTGCGCACGCTCGAGCAGATCCAATGCCATCAGATGATTCATGGCCGCCAGCCTATGCGGGATCTTTGGCGGGCCCCCGGCCGAACCGCGGTGAACAGAAAAGGAGCCGCTCACCACATCGCGATGAACGGCCCCATTTCACCTGGAATCAGTCAGATTTTGCGCCCGGAGTGGTCTGGGCCACCTGCATCAGGAACTCGATATTGCTCCGCGTCTTTCGCAACCGGTCCAGCACCAGATCCAACGACTGTTGGGAATCAAGCGCGGACAGCACCCGGCGGAGCTTGAGCACGATCGCCATCTCCTCCGGCGAAAGCAGCAGTTCTTCCTTACGGGTAGAGGATTGATCGATATCAATCGCCGGGAACACCCGCTTGTCGGCGATACGCCGGTCCAATTTCAGTTCGGCGTTACCGGTGCCTTTGAACTCCTCGAAGATAACCGTGTCGCCGGCAGAGCCGGTTTCCACCAGAGCCGAGGCGAAAATCGTCAGCGAGCCGCCGTTTTCGATGTTGCGTGCCGCCCCGAGGAAACGCTTCGGTGGGAACAGCGCTGTCGAGTCGACACCACCGGAGAGGATGCGGCCCGAAGCCGGTGCGGCCAGGTTGTAGGCACGACCGAGGCGGGTGATCGAATCGAGCAGGACCACCACATCCTTGCCCATTTCAACCAGGCGTTTGGCCCGCTCGATGGCCAGTTCGGCCAGCTGTGTGTGATCTGACGGTGGTCGATCGAAGGTGGAGGCGATAACCTCACCCCTGACCGAGCGTTGCATGTCGGTGACTTCTTCGGGGCGTTCATCGACCAACACGACCATTAGGTGGCATTCCGGGTTGTTGGTCGCGATCGCATTCGCAATCGCTT
>JBBSUU010000660.1:0-1539 GCA_038234115.1 Mycobacteriales bacterium | reverse complement strand
TTTCCGGTCGTGCCGACGACCACGTCGGGCGCGGCGAGTGTGGTCGGCACGATCTGCGTCAGCCCGTTGAACTGGGTGATCATCCCGGTGATTGTCACCATGGTGCCGGGCGCGGCGATGGGATCGTTGGACCCGCTCTTCGAGACCGACAGGCCACCAGTCGCGTCCTGGAAGTACTGCGAGAGGCGGGGGTTAGTGCCAACCGTGTAGTTCGGCGAGGTGATGATGCCCTGAACGGTGACAACCTGAGTCAGCTTGTCCGGGACGCCGTCGTTGTTGGCGTCGATCCGCGCTTCGGCGATGGTGATGGTCTGTGCCGCTGCCGGCCCGGCAATGCCGAGCAAGACAAGCGGGAGCCATCTCTGCACAATTCGCATGAGAAACTTCCTCCTGTGTAGAAAGTATTGGGGGAGACAGCGGACCGGCAGAAGGCGGGGGAAAAGAGGAGGTCTCGGAGGTGATCGGGAAGATCATCCAATAGGCCCTTCCTCTTTGCTACGAGCGGACAACCGGCAGTGGATTGCGACGTTGGGTAAACACCCGAAACTGGCGTGGACGTGCCCAAGATAACAAAAAACCGGTCATCCGAGCAAGGCTCAAACGACCGGTTTCAGCGATATTCCAAGGGATCTGCTATCGGGGCGCGTCGGTCGAAAGGCGGAAGGTGGCGATTCGGTTGTTGCCCGTATCGGCGACGAGCAAGATGCGTCGTCGGCCCGCCGGACCGCTGTCGAACGGTGAATCGGCCAGATACCCGATGCCGTGCGGGTTGTTGAATTGTCGCGGCCCCGAGCCGGTCCCACCAAACGAGACGCGAATCAGCCCTTTTTGGCTGCTCGCCGCCGGCGCCGGGACGCCCTCGGCCCCGTTGAAGGTGAACTGGTAAACCGAATCTCGACCGGCATCGACGATGAAGAAATAGCGGCTGTCGTAGGCGTAGGTCACATCCTCCGGCTGCGTGAAGCGGCGGATGTCGTAGAGGAACCGCGCCCCGGTGTCGCGCACGGCCGGCGGCAGAAAGTCCTGTCGCTCGGTGAACAGGATGCCTTCTTCGGTGATGAGTTGCCGAACGTAGAGCGCCTTGTAATCGGCCACCGGCCCCTTTTGCGTGAGGATGAAATCAGCTTCCTGCCCGAGCGCTGGCCGCTGCGGCGGCGTTGCAAGGGTCGTGATCCCGGTCGGCCGGTTGACCGACAGCAGCCCGGTTGCGCCAGCGTTCAGTTCGCCCAGAAAGCCGCGATAGGGGACTGGCCGCTGAGGGGTCGTGGCGAAGTTGAACAGCAGCACCGCGTCGTCGGGACCACCGGCCTGGGCGGGACTCTGGTTCGGACCGGTGCGGGTCACGTAGATCTGGTTGTCGCCGCGAACGGCCAGACCGGTCAAGCGGATCAGCGGATCGGTCGCCGCTCGGAACGCACCGGCCCGCTCCGGAATGAAGAACGGATAGACCAGCTTCGTCACCCGCGCTTGGGCGAGCGGCTGCAAGCGGTTGTTGACGATCACTGGCTGGATTCGGTAGAGCGCAGCCAGCGTGTAGCC
>JBBSUU010000659.1:0-1549 GCA_038234115.1 Mycobacteriales bacterium | reverse complement strand
TTCCACGAGTTCCAAACGCCTGGTTCCGTTGTCGGCCAGAACGCCCGCTGGCGATCAATGGTTTGTCGAGCATTGGCGCATGCCGTTGGTGCCTCGGGAACACCCGGCCCGGTTCAATTGAATGTGTCGCTGGCCGATCCGCTGATGCCTGACGGCGACACCTGGGTCGAATCGTTGGACGGTCGGGGTGGGCCTTGGACCTCCATCGATGACGGCGCAGTTGCCGATACCCCGATCCCGATGCCGCCGTCGGGTGAGAAGTGTCTGTTCCTGGCAGATTTCACCCATCCGCTCGCTGGGCCACTGGCTGCTGCCGGCCATCTGGTGGTAAGCGAAGCCGCCGGCGCGGCGGGGGCCCAAGTGTTGGATGCAGGCCTTCATCTACTGGCCGACGAAGCGTTCATGGCGCGCCATCGCCCCGACCGGGTCATCGTTCTGGGTCGCCCGACCCTTTATCGACAGGTCACCAACCTGTTGACCGACCCCCGGGTGTGGGTGGACCTCGTCGCCCCGACCTCCGGTTGGCGGGGGATTGCCGGCAATGCGCGCCGGGTTGCTGTCACGCTGGGTGCCGGCGTGGCTGCTACCGATCACGACTGGGCTCTTGCCTGGAGCAGTGCCAATGCAGCCGTCGCCGATGTTGTTGCGAAAACCCTTGAAGGACAGCCAATTTCAGCATCTCCCCGATTGGCGCGGGAGCTGATTGCACTGATGGTCGATAGTTCGCTGCTGGTGGTGGGTTCATCGCAGCCCGGCCGCGACATCGGGCTGGCCGCCTCGCGCCGAGATGGCTTGCGGTTGACAGCAAATCGAGGTGCCGCCGGTATCGATGGCACCATCTCGACAGCAATCGGCTCCGCCCTCGCCTTCGCCGGGCCGACCGTTGCCTACCTTGGTGATGTGACATTCCTGCATGACCTGACTGGGCTGGTAATCGGACCGAAGGAACCGCGTCCCGATTTGACGATCGTGGTCTCCAACAACGATGGCGGCGCCATTTTCAGCACGTTGGAGTCCGGAGATCCACTGCACAGTATTGCTTTTGAGCGCGTCTTCGGGACTCCGCATCATGCTGATCTGGGCTCGTTGGTCCGTGGTGCCGGAGCGGATCATCGGTTGGTTTCCTCGGTCGACGAGCTTGCGCCCGCTTTGGCCGATCCAGCCGGCATTCGGGTGGTCGAGGTTCGTACCACCCGGGCGGATCTGCGGGATTTCAATGCGGAACTCAAGAGAGTTATTGCAGCGGTTCTCTAGGTCGTTGCCCTTTTGCTGTTCCGTTTCTTTGGGTAATTTTGTCATCGAGCAAATGTACTGAATACCTATGATGAGCTTTTGGCATGTCATGCGACAGTTCGTAAAATGGAGGAAAGAAGGCCCTGCAGAGGGGGTGATGAAATGCCACAGACCGCAGGCGATTCCGCCGATAACGGTAGCCTAGGCGAGGGCACCGACAGAGCTGTTGTGTTTCCCGAGATCGGCTTGGCTTCGGATGTGTCGGAGTCGCCGGATGTGGCTGTGCCGAGTCGGTGTCGGCTGCGTCTGTCGTGTC
>JBBSUU010000658.1:0-1552 GCA_038234115.1 Mycobacteriales bacterium | reverse complement strand
GCCGGCAGAGATGACAATTGCCCCCACCGCGGGTCCAACCGGACCCGCGGTGGGGGCAATTACTCATTGGTGCCAAAGGCTTCTCGGCATCATCACCGAGTAACCAGCCGTGGCATTGCTAGTGAGCGGCGCAGGCCGCGCACACCGGCTCGTTGTCCCTGTCCGGGTCGCGGTCCATCTCCTTGGCGACATAGGACTTCTCGCAGGAGACACACGCGATTCGGGCCGACCAGGCGTCGTCGACCTCCAGCGAGGGATCGTTGTCCCGGGCGATTCGGAACCAGGAAGCCTTGGCGAATCGCAAGGCCGCCAGGTAGATCAAGGCCGCGAGGACGACGGTGATGATCGGCGCCAGAATGACCAGGCGGGCGTCGAGCCCATCGGCCTGGATCAGGAAGATACCCACCACAACCGAGATGCCCCAGGCTGCGATGCCGCCCGGGTTGATGGCCGGTACCCGCAGCGGGCGGAACTCGATTGCCTGCTTGGTACGGCGCATGTAGAAGATATGCACCATCGCAATGGCCACCCAGGCGGTCACGAAAACACCCTGATAGGCAAGGGCTTTCAAGACGTAAGTCAGAACATCGCCCCAGACCATCAGCACGTACCCGATGGCAGCGGCCACCGCGACCCACACGCCTCTGTTCAGGCGCAAACCCGTGACCCGGGCGATGAAGGCCTCCAGGTTTGACGACGCCAGGTACAGGTTCGCCGAGTTGATACGGGTCTGGGTGATCAGAATGAGCAGCACCCCGAAGATCCCCATCAGCTTGACGATCGCGACGGCTGCGCCGGCCTCGCCGAATCCGGTGGCTCCCTCCAGTGGGACGGTGTTGGCCAGATAAATGCCCACCAGCCCGCTGAACAGGAACGTGCCGAGGTAGAAGACCGGACCGAAGGTGACCCAACCGGCGAAGTTCTTGTCCTCACGCTTGCCGAGTCGGGCGAAGTCCATGGTGAACATCATCAGCACCCAGACACCCATGTAGGAACAGAAGGCAATCAGCCAGCCCGGCAACGGCAGCAGGGCAGGCGCTTCGACACTGAGAAAGTCTGCGCTGTGGCCGTACTCGATTGCCGCCCAGACCACTGCAGCGATCATGCCCAGGAGGTAGAACGGAAGCAGCACCCCGTTCAGCTTGTCCAACCAATTCGACACACCTCGAAGGACCAGCGGGATCGAATACACGCAGACCACCAGGTACCAGATCTTGATGTTGCCACCGAACTGGGCCTGGAGGGCCACCCCGATGATGGAGCCTTCGAAGACGAAGTAGTAGATGGCGGTGGCGGCAAAGATCAACGTCGCCAACGCGGCGCCGACCCGACCGAACATGCTGCGGGAGAATTGAGCAACGGTCAGACCGTTATCTGCCGCCGCGCCGGAGAGCACCCTGTTGATAAGCCCATAGGCGATCACGGTGAGCACCATCCCAATGATGGCCTGGACGGTACCAACCGCAGCCGCCACTGCGGCGCCGGTGACGACATAGAACATCGCACTCATGACGCCCCAGAAGGCCATCATCAATTTGCCGCGGGACACCCG
>JBBSUU010000657.1:0-1577 GCA_038234115.1 Mycobacteriales bacterium | reverse complement strand
TAGTCGGACTCCAAAGTGACTCGACCGTCCTGTTCCTGGACCTTGGTGAGGATGACGGTCACCGACTCCAGCGCCACCACAGCGGCTTCGGGGTGGCCGGCCACGATGGCCGCGCTTGCCGAGTCGATACCCTGGCGGGCGTCCCGACCGGCGATCACCGAATCAGCGCGTTCGGACCAGAGCAGTTTGGTGACCGGCCACAACACGTCTCCCGGGGTCGCCGATCGGGAACCGATGGCAGCCGACCCCATCAGGAGAGCAAAAATAGCGACCGCGATCGCCATTACCGCACGCAGCGAGCGACGCGGCGACGGCGCCGACCGCACGATTGCCACCGCATCGGTGATGCTGATCGGTTTCGGCAGCGGAATCGAGCCAAGTTCGGCCTTCCAGGCCACCAGCAGCGAGGTCAGTGGGTCAGCTGGGTCAACTTCCCGCTCCCCCCGGTGGCGGCCGGCCGAACCGAACGTGGCAGCCGCGTCAACAGCAGAGCCCCCGGTGATAACAGCAGCCAGATCGATGGGGGCGGTGGGTGCACCACTGTCGACGTGCCGCCCGGCGGCGCCAAGATTGAACAGGTCGCCGTCGTCGAAGCGCTGGTAGCCGAATTCGTCGTCGTCCGAGCGACCCCATTGGGGGCCTACCCACGGGGCTGTGGACTGTTGCAATTCCGGCGCCGAATGACGGGCTGGACGAGTTGATCCTCCGCCGGCTCGCAGCAATTCGATCAACGCGTCATCGGCTCGGACCGCGGTCAGATCGACCGGGTCGGGTGCAGAATGCGGCGGTACGAACCGCGGTATGAAATTCATCAGATCAGCTGCTCGGTCAGGTCGGCGTCCGCGGCGAGCAGTGCCCGCAGCTTGGCCAACGCACGGTGTTGAGCCACTCGGACCGCACCCGGGGTAGTGCTCAGTGCCTCAGCGGTTTCCTCCGCCGACAGTCCTGCCCCAATCCGTAGGTTGAGGATTTCCCGTTGATTCGCCGGTAGTTCTAACAGGAGCTGTGCCATCCTCTCAGATACCGCACCTTTCATTGCCAACTCTTCGGGATCTGGTGCGGACGAGGTTATTTCTGGCACCTCCGCCACCGGATGACTCAGGGAGCGGGAAGCACTGCGGTGTGCATCCACCACTTTGTTACCGGCAATGCCATAGACGAAAGCCAGGAACGGGCGCCCTTCACGGCGGTAGTTGGGCAGTGCGGTGAGCACGGCCATACACACCTCCTGAGCGACGTCATCTGCCGTTGAGAGCGAACGGTGTCCGGCAGACAACCGAGCACGGCAATACCGGACCACCATCGGATGGATTCGTCCCAGAAGCTCACTCAGTGCGGCAGGATCTCCCCCTATCGCACGAGCGACAACTTCGTCGAATTCGTCCGCTACCTGATTCATCGTTTCTCGGCACTCTCCCGTTACATCCAACTGGGAAAGTTGGCCCTCTTTCGACTCGCCCATCTGGTGATCCGTCGGCGGTTGCCCGTGTACGCCGCGTTACCGTAAGTGTTCTTTACGGTCCCCAAAGCTAGGCATTGCTTCGAATGTCCATCGCAGCTTAACGGCGAACAGCGTC
>JBBSUU010000656.1:0-1598 GCA_038234115.1 Mycobacteriales bacterium | reverse complement strand
GAGCCTGGCGTGGTTGCAGATTAACCGGCTGCGGCCGACACCTCGATGTCCTGTTTTCACCATCGCTGTTCCCCGTGTGCGATGGCGCGAGCACCCGACCCGACCCGCTATCCTTAGTCGGTCAGGTTCGAGGTTGGGCCAGACATGCCGCCTTAGCTCCAATTGGTAGAGCGCCGCACTTGTAATGCGATGGTTGCCGGTTCGAGTCCGGCAGGCGGCTCCACGATGTGTTCACCCTGATCTGCGGTAACGCGATCGGCAGAACATCTCGGATTGAGTGCGGTGAACATGTCGGCGTGACCGACATTCTCCGTCGCCCCAGAGCGAGCAAGCGCCGAAAACAACAATGTCGTAGGCAGCAGGTGGAGGCCGCCGTGCCGGCGGCTTTCTACGAAACGTAGAATAGTGAGCGCTACCTTCTATCGAACTGGTGATTGTTCATGTCAGATCCCGATCCAACAGCATTCGACGACGGGCGTCGCTCGACTATTCGATCCCGTGCCCGGCATGGAAAAATGCGCCGACGAGATGCGCTGATGATCACTTTCGGCTGCGGTCTGGCCACACTTGTGATTTGTCTGGCCGGTAACGCTCTGTTCGGATCTCCGGTGCAGTGGTTCTGGCTGGTCGCCGCCGCGGTGTACGTCACCATCTTGGTCGGGGCCTTCCTCCTGATCAGACTGTCCGGCTCCGGAAACCCCGACCAATAGAGCGTCAGCAGCGGCGCCGGCGTCCGGAGCCCCTACCAACCGCGACGGCCGTCGTGCGCCACTACCAACCGCGACGGCGCGGACGCGAACCGGCCGGTTCACCGGGCCGGGCATCATCGCGGGATCGGTAAACGATGTAAGGCCGCACCAGGTAGGCCACGGGCGCGCTGAATGCATGCACCAACCTGGTAAATGGCCAGATTGCAAACAGTGCCATGCCCACAATGGCGTGAATCTTGAAGGAGAGCGGTGCCAGCACCATGGCTTCGCCATTGGGCTGGAAAATTAGGATTGAGCGGAACCACACCGACACCGTCTCGCGGTAGTTGTGTTCCGGCCCGATAATGCCGCTGCCGATAAACGTGGTGGCCAACCCGGCAACGATGGCCAGTAGCAGGACGGCGTACATGAGTTTGTCGTTCTTGGTGGTGGCGCTGAAGACAGGGCCGGTAGTACGCCGGCGATAGATCAAAATGCTCGCACCGCCGAGGGTCGCCAGGCCGGCGATGGATCCGAGAATGATGGCCTGAATGTGATATCCGGCTTGGGTCAGACCGACCCACGCCGTCCACGACGCGGGGATCAGCAGCCCGATCACATGACCGAAAATGACGACCAGGATGCCGATATGAAACAGCGGGCTGCCGATCCGGAGCAGTCGACTTTCGTACAACTGGGAGGATCGGGTGGTCCACCCGAACTTGTCATAGCGGTAGCGCCACCAGGTGCCGACCGCCAGGATCGCGATGGTGACATAGGGAACGACGTCCCAGAAGATCGCCTGCGGGTTCATCGGTTGCCGCCCCGGACCCCGATGGTCAGGGCAAACGGTTCCAGGCCAACAGATTCCACCGGTGGGCCCTGTATGGCCAACCGGCGGGCCTCCTT
>JBBSUU010000655.1:0-1599 GCA_038234115.1 Mycobacteriales bacterium | reverse complement strand
CGGTCGCCAGCACCGCGGCCACGATGTCGTCGAGCGTTTTCACGCCGGCCAGCTCAGGTCAATCAATTTCAAGTCAATCAATTCAAGTCGATCAAATCAAGTCAATCAATTCAGATCAACAAACCATGGTTGGTCATCTCAGGTCAGCTCACCGAGGTGCGTCCGGAGAATGCCCGGCCGAGGGTGACTTCGTCGGCATACTCCAGGTCACCGCCCACCGGAAGACCGGAAGCCAACCGGGTGACCGCAAGACCGGGAAAAGACCGCAACAGGCGCACCAAATAGGTGGCGGTGGCTTCGCCCTCCATATTGGGGTCGGTAGCGATGATGACTTCGGTAACCACATCATCAGCCAGTCGCTTCAACAGAGGCGCAATCCGCAACTGATCGGGCCCAACTCCGTCGATGGGTGAGATCGCGCCACCCAGGACGTGGTATTTCCCGCGGAATTCGCGGGTGCGCTCCACGGCGGCCACATCTTTGGGCTCTTCCACAACACAAATCACCGAGGCATCCCGGCGCAGGTCAGCGCAGATCCGGCAGAGAACATCCTCGGCAACATTGCCGCACGTTTCGCAGAATTTGACGTCATCCTTGACCCGTTGCAGGGCCGATTGGAGCCGGGTCAAATCCGCCGGATCCATCGTGAGCATGTGAAAAGCAATGCGCTGAGCCGACTTTGGGCCGATCCCCGGTAATCTTCCGAGTTCATCGATCAAATCTTGAACGGGACCTTCGTACACCCGCTGCTCACATACCCGGCAGGCCGGGAAGCCCGAGACCGCTGGCCATGCCGCCGAGGTCACCGGTCACCGGCGCCATGGTGCGCTCGGTCAGTTCGCCGGCAACACGATTGGCATCACGCACGGCCGCCAGCACCAGGTCGGCCAAGGTTTCCACGTCGTCCGGGTCAACCACGGATGGATCGATGACCAACCCCCTGAGTTCACCGCTGCCGGATACGGTCGCCGTGACCAAACCGCCGCCGGCGGAACCGGTCACTTCAGCGGCTGCCAGCGACTGCTGCGCCTTGGCCATCTGGTCCTGCATCTGCTGTGCCTTGAGCACGATTTGCTGCAGATCAAAGCCGCCGGGTTGCATTCGGTTCTCCGTTTCGTCGCGATGTGCCGGCAATGAGCCCGACGGGCGATCGCGGCACGTCCCCACCCTATCGGGAGCACCCGACATCGGGGTGGTGTCGTGCTCCGACGTCATCGACACGCGGCGCTCAGGCGGTGGGGGCCGGTTGGTCGCAAGCTGCCTGCGCTCCGCCAGCTACCGGCGGCCGGCAGCAGCCGGAAATTACTGTTCGGACCGCTGAACCCGGAAGTAACAATTTTGATCATCAACGGTCAGCCTGCTGCGCAGGCAGTAAGACAACTGGCACTCTGAGAAACATGTATGTGCGCCGGAAACTGCTCCCCGTCCTCTCCCTGTTTGTGCTGACCGCCACCATGACGGCCTGCGGCACCGGCGTCAATCTGAGTGCGGATCCGTCCACCAGCGCCGCCGAATCCACGATCAGCACCTCCTCCAGCGCCAGTTCCACCACCAGAGTCACCGCGCCGCCATTGTCCAGTTCAGCCGAGTCGGTAGCGT
>JBBSUU010000654.1:0-1600 GCA_038234115.1 Mycobacteriales bacterium | reverse complement strand
GTCCTCGATCCAGTGCTGGCGGAACTTGGGGTCGTCGACCGGCGACATTTCGGTCTTGATGTAACCCGGCGCGACGGCGTTGACCCGTATGCCATCTGATGCCCACTCGGCAGCCAGGGATTTGGTCAATTGATGAACGGCGGCCTTGGATGCATTGTAGGCAGGTTGGTTCTGCGGTCGATTAACGATCATGCCGGAGATCGACCCGATGTTGACGATTGAACCACCGCGCCCGCGCATGTGCTCACCAACGGCTCGGCTGCACTTCCATAGCGCCCGCACGTTGAGTGCGAACACCAGGTCCCACTCCTCGTCAGGAACATCCCAGGAGTCCCCGTGGAAGCACACGCCGGCGTTGTTGATCAAAATGTCGATACCGCCGAGTCGGCTGACGGTGTCGGTCACCATCCTTGAGATGTCCCCGTCGTCGGTGATGTCGGCGACCAGTGCGTGCACCGTGAGTCCGTCGGCAGCCATCCGGTCCACTGCCGCAGTGTTCTGATTTTCGTCCCGACTTGCGATCATCACCGCAGCTCCAGCCTCGGCCAAGCCCCGAGCGAATGCTTCGCCCAGACCCCGGTTACCCCCCGTGACCAGCGCGTTCTTTCCCTGTAGCGAGAACCTGTCGAGGACGGTCATCGGATCTCCACAATCGTCTTGAGGCTGCCCGGCAGCAGGTCGGCGTTCAAGGCGCTCTCCACGTCCGTTAGCGGATATCGGCCTGTAACAAGGGCGTCAAGCTCTACCTGGCCGGTGGCGACCAGGTGAACACCAAGCGGCCAGGTGTCGGTGTAGCGGAAGATACCTGTCACATTCAACTCCCTATTCATGATGGTCGGGATAGGCAGTGAGACGGTGTCCGATCCAGTGCCCACCAACACGACGGTGCCTGCGCCTCGGACCGACTCGAGACCGGAGACGATGGCCTCGGGGACCCCACAGGCGTCGATGAAGCAATCGACCTCAAGAGAACGCGGGTCCTCCGTGCGCGGGTCCAGCGTGGATGTCGCGCCGAACCGGCTGGCCATGGCGCGACGGTCCTCCACGGGGTCGGACACAATGATTTCCGCGGCACCGAAGGCGCGGGCAGCTTGGGCGGTAATCACCCCGATCGGGCCGGCACCGGCAATAAGGACCCGAGAGCCAGGGATGACACGGCCCTTGCGGACCGCGGCGATGCCCACCGACAATGGCTCCAGTAACGCGGCCGCTTCGTCGCTTATAGAGTCAGGAACGGAGTGGGCGAAGTCGTCTTCGATCACCACGTATTCGCAGAAAGCGCCGTCGATCGGCGGCGTGGCATAGAACTCCATGAAGGGACAGAGGTTGTAGCGGCCGGCCTTGCATTGGCTGCAGCGGCGGCATGGTTTCTGCGGTTCGATGGCCACCCGTTGGCCAAGCCTGTCGGGGTCTACTCCCTCACCCACGGCCACGATGCGCCCGGATAGCTCATGCCCGAGAACCAACGGGGAGTCGACCACGAACGGACCGATCCGGCCGTCGCGATAGTAGTGAACATCGGAGCCGCAGACACCAACCTTGAACACGGCGACCAGAACCTGATCGCCGGCTGGCAAGGGCACCGGTCGCTCTTCCAGCG
>JBBSUU010000653.1:0-1610 GCA_038234115.1 Mycobacteriales bacterium | reverse complement strand
TTCTTCCCGTCCTACCGCGGCATGCCGGAAGAGCCGGGAGCGCACGTGGTGGACCTGGGTGGCGGAAAGCTCCTGATGTCCGCTGCCGCAACGGCTTCGGCTGCCGAGATTGCCGATCTGGGATACGAGATCGTGCCGGTAGATATCTCCGAATACGAAAAACTCGAGGGCTGCGTGACCTGCCTCAGTGTTCGGTTGCGAGTCTGACCGCCAACGAAAGCCGCTCCTCTTCTATCGAAAGCGCCCCGATGCCGCCTGAGCGGGTGCTTGCGGCGGCAACTACTCTCGGCGGAGCGCGTGTCGCACAGGGAAAAAGGCAGCCATGCCGAAAACAGCCCAAAACTTTGGAGGCTTCAGTGGTGAACCAGGTATTCGACCTGACCGGAAAAACAGCAGTCGTCACCGGCGCGGGTCAGGGCATCGGTCTGGAAATTGCCCGTGGCCTTGCGCTCTCCGGTGCCACCGTGGTGATCGCCGAGATCAATGCAGCCTCCGGACAGGCTGCCGCCACCGAAATCGGTGGTCACAGCATCGAACTCAATGTTCTGGACTCGGCCGCCGTCAGCTCTGCTTTCACCAAGATCGCCGCCGACCACGGCAGTCTCGACATCGTGGTGAACAACGCCGGGATGGCTCGCAATGTCGCCGCGGAGGAAGAAACCGACGAGGGTTGGCGGCAGGTGCTGGGGCTGAACCTGGACGCCGTCTTCTGGTGTGCCAGAGCGGCCGGACAGATCATGCTGGCCCAGGGCAAAGGGTCCATCATCAACATTGCGTCAATGTCCGGTTTGATCGTCAATCGCCCACAAAATCAGGTCGCCTACAACGTCTCCAAAGCCGGCGTCATCATGCTGACCAAATCAATGGCCACCGAGTGGGCGACCAGGGGAGTTCGGGTGAACTCAATTTCACCGGGCTATGTCGGTACCGCGTTACTGCGCGAGGTCGAACAGAAGAGCCCGGACTGGTTCGCCACCTGGACCCGTGACACCCCGCTGGGACGTGTCGCCGAGCCGGCCGAGATCGCCCCGGCAGCTATCTTTCTCGCCAGCGACGCGGCGTCCTACGTGACCGGATCAAACTTGGTCGTGGACGGCGGATTCACCGCCTGGTAGGAGGTCGGCTGGGAGGGCAGGCAGCGCCGGACCTTCTCGTTGGGTCGGTAGCCACGCGGGGGTGTGGCCGGGCCGACCCCCGGACGCGTCGGGATCGAACAGGTGGCTGGCGGCCTGTTCGGCTTGCGTGAACAGAGCCGAGACGGTCGCTACCGCGGGACGCTTTCGATGAGCTTCGGTATGACTATGAACTCTGGTGCTCATCATGACTCCCAAATACAGCTCGGCCTCACTCTGAAGCTGACGATAGCAACGCGGTAGGCCCGTGACCAGCGCAATCACCACCCGCCGGTGCGTATTGCCGGCCAAGCACCCCAATGCCCGCCACCCGGGGTGGCAGCGGTGTGGATCAATAGAGACACAATGGGGAAGGCGGGCGCGCTCCGGGTGGCGCTTGCATACCGGGCGCAACCGGCCGTCACCCGGTTTGCCCATGCCGGGCACCTAATGGGTAGACGTTGCGCGATCGGTCCCGACAGCCGCGCCCGGGCGCGG
>JBBSUU010000652.1:0-1612 GCA_038234115.1 Mycobacteriales bacterium | reverse complement strand
GTGCTTATGGGTCGCGTAATTGTCCAGGATCATATGCACCTCAAGGTCTTTCGGAACTTCCTCGTTGACGGTGTTCAAGAACTTGAGGAACTCCTCGTGCCGGTGTCTGGGCAGACACGACCCGATGACCTTCCCGGTCAGCACGTCCAAAGCTGCGAACAGCGTCGTGGTGCCGTTGCGCTTGTAGTCATGGGTCATCGTCGCCGCCCGACCCCGCACCATCGGCAACGAGGCCTGCGTCCGGTCCAGCGCCTGCACCGAGGACTTCTCGTCCATGCACAACGCGATCGATTTCTCCGGCGGATCCAGATACAACCCGACCACGTCGATCAGCTTCTCCTCGAACTTCGGGTCGGTGGACAACTTGAACGTCTTCACCAGATGCGGTTTCAACCCCCGCGCCGCCCAGATCCGCTGCACCGTAGCGGGCGACACCCCGACCTTCTTCGCCATCGTCGGCACCGACCAGTGCGTCTGGCCTGCCGGCTTGGAATTTCTTGTCAAATCCACGATCTCGTCGATCTTCTCCTTCGACAACACCGGCTTACGCCCCCGCCCCGCCGCCACCTTCCCCAGCTTGGCCACCCCATCGGAAGCGAACCGGGACCGCCACGACCGGACCGTGGACACAGTGACCCCGACCTGCTCGGCTATCCGCGTATTGGCCACCCCCTCCCCGGCTGCCAGCAACACCCGGGCCCGCAATACCTGCCGATGCGGCGCCGTCTGCGACCCCGCCAACCGGGTCAGGATCTCGCAATCACCATCGGACAAGGACAACGGAGCTGCCGGCGCCTGCATCCGACAATCATACCCCAAATGCCACTTGCTATTTTGGAGACACTCCACTAGCCCTCAGAACCAGGTCGTCACAGCCGCTATCACCCGATCGTCATCGTCAAGCATCGGGATCAGCGGCCACTTGTCAAAGCTGGTGCAGGAGTGAATGATCCCCAATCGGAGTCGATTGCCGACCCGAAGTTGGTCCTGGTGATGCACAAAGGCGTGCTGGTCGTTCAGACGATCCACCACAACGCCGCCGGGCGCGGACTCCGGTTCGCCGGGCATTGAGAACCCCAGCACCACCGGCATTCCACCGTCGAAGGAGACATCTCGCCGGCCGAATGCGGCCAATGCCAGGCCAGGCTCTGGTGTCGACACCACCGTCGCCCACAGCTCCAATGCCGGCCGCAAGGCGCCCACCGGATTGCCCATCTCAGCTGACAACGGGGCGTTGCCGGCGTTAGGCCCGTGCTCGTGAACCACCGTCCCACCACTACGAACCACTGTCCGGATCGGTTTGCTCAAGCCGCCGATGCCCGCCGCTGCCAACGCGACCCGGTCCGGGTACCAGGATCCGCCGCCGGTGAAGATGATCTCCGGTCGGCTGTCGAATGCCCCCATCGAGTCCAGCAACCTGAGCAGTTCCACCAACCGATTCAACAAGGTATCCACCGGAGACAAATCGGCTTCGGTCCGCCCGACTGGATACCACCCTTCGAATGCTTCTACGCCGGCCAAAGTCAGAACCCGGCTGCGGCCAACAGCTTCGGTGATGGCTTGAGCCTGCGAAAGGTCACGAATTCCAGTCCGGCCACCTGGGATGCCAAGT
>JBBSUU010000651.1:0-1616 GCA_038234115.1 Mycobacteriales bacterium | reverse complement strand
TTTTGTTGTTGGCCGGTTGGGGGTCGACCGCCAGGATCTTCATCGGTAGTGAATGCAGCCGAACCAATCGACGGGTCGCCACCAAAGTTCTGGCCTTGACCTTGCGCAGTTCCTCGGTCTGATCGGAATCGGCTTTGGTGGCCATCCCCAGCAACTTCGGAAAGCCGTCGGTCTCCTCCGAGGAGTATTCCGGTGCCCACAGAACAGTGGCGGCCACCGGTCCCTGCTCGGTCGGATAGAGCACGAAGTCACCAACGGACAGTTTCAGTCCGTCCGGGTCGGCGTAGAAGAGTTGGCCGTTCTTGGTAAAACTGACGGCGCACAGCATTCCCATGCGTCAAACCGTACGCCAGAAATACACCCGGCCGGACCGCGCAACGATGGTTGCAGACCAGCTCTCGGTGCTTGACCAGCAGAGACAACCGAAGCTAACCGGTAAGCAGCCGCATCATCAGCGCCTCGACCGCGATCTCCTGTTTGACGTTCGTCTCGATGGATTTACGGCATTCCAAAATGGCGTCGAGGCGTCGCAGCGCGCCCTCGGCTTCGATGCGTTGGGCGCAAATCTCGATATCCCGTCGGTTGTCCGGGTTCAACAGGTGCGGTGGCGCGCCATCGGCGGATCCGAAGGACACCGAGATGACATCTCGATAGAAACCGGACAGGTCGATCAGTGCTCTGTCGAGCACATCGCGCTGCGTACGGGTCGCCCTGGATTTCTGCCGCTTTTCCAGATCCTTCACCACGCCAACGGTGCCGCGAGCGGCAGCCATCGCCCCCTTGCCGGTCCCGCCGGCGCCGAGCGCCATCTTCAGGTTCTCCATCTCCGCGGCGTCCCGTCCTTCGGACATCTGCCGGGCCTCGCCCTTGGCGGTGCTCACCAGTTTGTCCGCAGCAACGTAGACATCGCCGATGTTGCGGAGTTCGGCCGGAATCTGTAGCACCATCGAACGCAACTGGCGGGCCTGTTCATCGGTGGCCAACCGCCGGGCCCGACCAACGTGACCAGCACAAACCTGGGCCGCCCAGAGCGCCTGCGCCGGGTCGATTCCATCCCGTTCCTGCAACACTCGGCTGATCTCGGCGATGCCGGGGGTCACCAGGTTCAACATGCGGCACCGCGATCGGATGGTCACCGAGACGTCGTCCGGATGGGTGGACGGTGCGCACAGCAAAAATACCGTCTGCGGCGACGGCTCCTCGACGGCTTTGAGCAACGCATTGGAGGCACCTTCGGTAAGCCGGTCTGCGTCCTCGATCAGCACAATCTGCCAACGGCCGGTTGTTGGCCGCCTTGCCGACAGCTTCACCACCTCACGCATCTCACCCACCCCGATTGACAAACCTTCCGGGTTGAAGGACCGGACGTCCCCATGGGTGCCGGATTTGACGGTGCGGCAGTGCACACAGTGACCGCAGCCGCGATCCGGGCATTGCAGCGCCGCGGCGAAGGCGCGGGCAGCGACCGACCGTCCGGATCCGGGCGGGCCGGTGATCAGCCAGGCGTGAGCCATCGCCGATGTCGGCACCCCGGGGTCGCCGCGAGAGGCCGCCACCGCCGCGCTGAGCACTTCGACAGCGTCCCACTGACCCACTACCGAGGAGAACACCTCTGT
>JBBSUU010000650.1:0-1618 GCA_038234115.1 Mycobacteriales bacterium | reverse complement strand
GTTGGCCAACGCCTACGCCCAAACTTTGGGCTCCATCTTCTCCGAACACCCCAAGCCGTACGAGGTCGGACTCTGTGTCGCCGAGGTGGGTGTTCTGGGTGCGTCCGACCAGCTGTATCTCATTGCTTATGACGGATCCATCGCCGACGAGACGACCTTCGTCGTGATGGGCGGCACCATCGAACCGGTGGTTGCCTCGCTCAAGGAGAGCTTCACACCGGGATGGAGTTTGGAAACGGCACTCCGCGCCGCTGTCACCGCATTGGGCGCCGGCGGGGAGGCGCCGCCGCGGGACCTGACTGCAGCGCAACTCGAGGTGGCGATACTGGACCGCTATCGAACCGGGCGTACGTTCCGCAGAGTTGCAGGCCCCGAACTCGACACCCTGCTTGCCGCCACGGCCCCGGAACCCGAAGTTGATCCGAGCGGGGAAGCCAATCCGGCGGCAGCGGCGGATCAGGTTCAGACCCAGGATGGGGAATCGGTGGATCTGCCGACCCTGGGTGGCCAGGATGATGACGCCGTCCAAGATCCGGCCGACTCCCAGTAGCTGATCGGTCAGTGGCTGCTCGGCCGGAGAGAGCCATCTGCCTACGGCTGCGAGGTTATCCGGGGTAAATCTCACACTCGCAGTTCACAACCATTTCCGCATCGAGAGTTTTTGGTAACTTGATTCGGGTACACAGTTTCCTACCTGGCACTAACTCTTTGTGCACGGCACCTTGACCTTGCGCACCGCACTACGACCACCACCGGGTCCATTTGGGATCTGGTTTCGACCACATTTTTGGAGTCTGAGCATGATCACCCAGTGGGTGTTGCTCGGCGTCGGTCTGGTCCTGATCCTTTTGACCGCGTTGTACGTGGCCGCTGAGTTCAGCCTCATCACGGTTGACCGCGCCACCGTCACCCGGGAAGCCGCGGCAGGTGATGCTCGGTCGAAGTCCCTGTTGGTCGGGTTGAAATCCCTGTCTACGCAGCTCTCCGGAGCGCAGGTCGGGATCAGCGCCACCACCCTGGCGTTGGGTTTCATCATGCAGCCATCAGTGGCTGCCCTCTTGTTGGGCCCGTTACAGGCAATTGGCCTCGGCGCCGGGACCGCCGCCGGCCTCGGCGTCGTCATAGCGCTGATCTTGGCCAATGTGCTGTCCATGGTTTTCGGGGAGCTTGTGCCCAAGAACCTGGCAATCGCCGCGCCGATGGGCACGGCCAAGGCCATCATCGGCCCGATGCGGATATCCACCTCGATCTTTCGGCCACTCATCTGGGTGCTCAACGGCATCGCCAATGCCGTCCTGAAGGTTTTTGGTATCCAACCGCAGGAGGAGCTCCGATCAGCCCGCTCGGCCGAAGAACTCTCCTCGCTGGTGATGCGGTCGGCCGCGCAAGGGACGCTGGAAGGCCCAACAGCCGGCCTGCTGGCCAGGTCCATTTCGTTTTCCAGCAAAACCGCCGACGAGGTATTCACCCCGCGGGTGCGTGTTCGCTTCATTAAATCCACCGAAACGGCCGAAGACATCATCACCGCGGCGGCCGAGACCGGGCACTCCCGCTTTCCGGTCATCGGTGAAGACTCCGACGATGTCCTCGGTTTGGTCCATCTGAAGCGAGCTGTCTC
>JBBSUU010000649.1:0-1635 GCA_038234115.1 Mycobacteriales bacterium | reverse complement strand
GGCGGCAGTTGCGCTGCGGACCCGCCAACCGTCGGCTCGGCCGACCCGGGTCTGACCAACAATCGATACCACTGCAGCGCGGACTGACCTCAGCTGATCGGGAAGGCGATATCGCAAACCTCGTCGGTCGCCGCCGCTTCGCTGAAATCGACGAAGTAGATCTCTCTCGGTGCGCCGGTGATCGGTGTGTTCGCCGCCTCCAACCACTGCATCACCGCGTCATAGGCCGACAGAATCTGCGGGAACTCAACCTGCGCCTTGGTGATCCGGGTAAAGGATTCGCGGTGAACCGGCTCGACCCGCTTTGTCGCTGTGGCGCCGGCGCCCCGCTGCGCGTCGATCGGAATACAGACTTCAACCGGTCCGTCACTGTCTTCGTTGACCTCGCCGTGATAAACCACGAAGGCGGGGCCCTGCTGCCCGCCGACCTCGGCGGCAGCTCCGATCAATCGAGACATCGCGTCGGCAATGAACTGCGGTAGGTCCGCGGCCAGGACATGGCGCTGCTCGACGAGAACCAACTGCTCCGGGACTTCTCGTTCCTCAATTGTGTACATGGTGAAAATTTCCTTTTCGCTCAACATGCCGTTTCGAAGATGTTCGACAAGCTGTCGCTGGCCGGCAACGCGTCGCTCGACAGTGGCCCAGAACGACGCGAGAATTTCCGCGGCTTCCGGGTCCGGTGCGTTGACGACTCGTACGACCAGACTCAGCGGCATTTCCAGCCGCCGCAGCATCGCGATCAACCGAGCGGTTTTGAGTTGCGACTCCCGATACCGGCGGTAGCCGTTGTACGGATCGACATCGGCCGGGGCCAACACTCCTCGTTCGTCATACAGCCGCAACGCCTTCGGCGAGAGTCGCGACCGTCGGGAGAACGCGCCGATGCTCAGCTGCGCATCCGTTGGGTCGTCCTGGTTCATCGCGAATCCCCATCTTCGTATCCGGATGGCTGTTCCATCCGGTTGAGTCCATGCTGGTAATTCACCCTGGGTCAAGGTCAAGCACAGAGCGGAAAATAGTTTCCAAGACCAGATTCTCGGCAACGCTCCTGCACGGCATACTCGGCCCATGACTGCTGGAGCGCTGATGATGACCCCAGGCGCCGGGTCCGGCCGTGACCAACACACATTGGTGGCCATCGATGAAGCAGTGCGGCCACTGCCCTGCCGTCGGGTGGACTTCCCCTACCGCCTGGCGGGCAAGAAGATGGTCGACCGCGCGCCGGTCGCGATTGCCCATTTGCGCGAGCAGGCGAGGGAATTGATGGACGCGACCGGTGCTCCGGCCGATTCGCTGGTCCTGGGTGGCCGGTCCTACGGGGGCCGGATGTGTTCGATGGCTGTTGCGCAGGGTTTGCCCGCAGCCGGGCTGATCCTGCTGAGCTATCCACTGCATCCGCCGGGACAGCCGAGCAAACTTCGCGTCGAACATCTGCCGGCGATCTCGGTTCCGGTGCTGGCAATCTCCGGCGAGAAAGATCCCTTCGGTACGCCGGATGAGTTCGCCGAGCATTTCGCCACCATCACCGGACCGGTGACCTGGCATTGGCTACCGGGTGGCCACGACCCCCGCAACGCGGACCCCAAGATTGCCGGCTTCATCAAGGACTGGCTGGCCGGGCTGTAGCTTTTT
>JBBSUU010000648.1:0-1635 GCA_038234115.1 Mycobacteriales bacterium | reverse complement strand
GGTTTGAAGGTGGCCGATGCCACTGCCTTCACCCTCTGCATGGACAATGGGATGCCGATCATCGTCTTCAACCTGCTGACCGAGGGCAATAGTGCCCGCGCTGTCGCCGGTGAGGCCATCGGCACCTTGGTGTCGACACCGTAGTTTGAGATCACGCCAGTTCGCAGCGCCCAGTAGTCGAAGAAAAGAGATGATCGAGAAATGATTGACGAAGTTCTGTTCGAAGCCGAAGAAAAAATGGAAAAAGCCGTAGAATCGGCCAAATCCGATTTGGCCACCCTGCGCACCGGCCGGGCCAATCCGAACATGTTCTCGCGTATTCAGATCGACTACTACGGCGCCCCGACCCCGTTGCAACAGATGGCCACCATCACCATCCCCGAGTCGCGGATGGCCGTCATCAAGCCGTATGACATGAGCCAACTCGGCGCGATCGAGAAAGCCATCCGCGATTCCGACCTCGGCGTCAACCCCGGTAGCGACGGCAATGTTCTGCGTATCGTATTCCCGCAGCTGACCGAAGAACGGCGTCGTGAACTCGGCAAGACCGCCCGGTCCAAGGGTGAGGACGCCAAGGTCTCGATCCGCAATATTCGTCGCAAGGCGACGGACGATATCGACAAGATGGTCAAGGACAAGGAAAGCGAAGTGTCCGAGGACGATGGGCACACGGCCGAAAAGGAGCTGCAGGGCTTCACCGACCGGCATGTGGCCATCGTCGACGAACTGGTAAGGCACAAGGAAGCTGAGCTGCTCGAAGTCTGATGGCAGAACAAACTCCGGCCCCGGAGCCGCCGCAAGCATCACGCGCCGGGCGTAACCTCCCGGTCGCACTCGGGGTCGCGCTGGTGCTGGCCGCCATCGTCATTCCGACGGTGCTGCTGTTTCGATGGACCTTCGTCGCCATTATCCTGGCTGCGGTTATCGCCTCCATCTGGGAGTTGCGTTGCACGCTGGCCTCGGCGGCGGGTATCACGATCAGCTGGATCCCGATCATGGTGGGGGCTGCGGCAACACTGATCCTGGCCTGGCCGTACGGGTATCTGGCGCAGGTCGTCGGTATCTGTCTCACCGCACTGGCCTGCATGATCTGGCGGTTGCCCGGCGGGCAGGTCGGCTATCTCAAAGACCTGTCGGCTTCGGTGTTCGTCGTCATCTACGTTGTCTTTTTCGCCTCCTTCGCCACCCTGATCGTGAGCCCGCCGGATGGGTCCTACCGGGTGCTCACGTTCCTCATCGTGGTGGTGTGTTCGGACACGGGTGGGTATGCCGCCGGTGTTCTGTTCGGGAAACACCCGATGGCGCCGACCATCTCGCCCAAGAAGAGTTGGGAGGGTTTTGCCGGGTCGGTGGTCACCGCGATGATTGGCGGCGCCCTGTGTGTGGCGTTGATGCTGGACTCCGATTGGTGGCGCGGGCTGATCATCGGCGGTGTCATCGCGCTGGTGGCCAGTGTGGGTGATCTGATCGAGTCGTTGATCAAACGCGATATCGGGGTGAAGGACATGGGCACCCTGCTACCGGGCCACGGCGGTGTGATGGATCGAATGGACTCACTGCTGCCGTCGGCTGTCGTAGCCTGGATGTTGTTGACGCTGCTGGTTCCGATCACCGTCTAGACCTGGTCATGGCCCG
>JBBSUU010000647.1:0-1653 GCA_038234115.1 Mycobacteriales bacterium | reverse complement strand
TTCGGACCAGGTCGATGGCCCGGGACCTGATTTTTTCCGGATCGGCCAGCACCACATGGGTGCCAGCCGGCAGCAGTTCGGGCAACAGCACCAGTTTCCCGGCCACCAGAGCCGGGATCAGCGATTCCATGCCTTCCACGGTGATGCCGGCGGAGAGCTTGTCGAGCATTTCGGCCAGGGACGCATCGCCGGTCGCCGAGGTGGACAGCTGCCCGGCGCGTTCGCGGACCTGCGGTGTCAACAGAATTTCTCGGCACGGCGGCGCGATCATCGTGACAACTGCTTCCAGCGACCGTTGATCGGTGACGGCAAAGGTGCGGATATCGGTCACTTCGTCACCGAAGAACTCAATGCGGTACGGATGCTCGGAAGTGGGCGGGAAGATATCGAGAATGCCGCCGCGAACTGCCATTTCGCCGCGTTTGCTGACCAGTTCGGTGCGGCTGTAGGCCATCACCACGAGTTGCTCGACCAGATCCGAGAGTTCGACGTCCTCGCCGACGGTGATCTTGATCGGCTGCAATTCACCGAGGTTGGGCGCCATCGGTTGAATCATCGACCGAACGGTCGTCACGATCACCTTGGGCAGACCGCCGACAACTTCTTCGGGATGGGCCAGTCGGCGCAGCACCGCCAGTCGGCGCCCCACCGTGTCCGCCCGCGGGCTCAACCGCTCGTGCGGCAGCGTCTCCCAGGACGGGAAGATCATCACGTGGTCATCGCCGATGAGGTCGCCCAGGGCCGCCGTCAACGCCTCGGCCTCGCGCCCCGTAGCGGTCACCATCATCACCGGAACCTGTGCGCCGCCGTCGCTCCGGTCCATCGCCAACACGCCGGCAACAAAGGGACGGATCGAGGCCGGGCCGGTGATCTGCAGACTCGGTGTTCCCGCTGATGCGACCATCTGGGCGAAGAGATCGTCTCGGAGAACCGCGGACAACAGACCGGAAAGTACTGGCTTACTCACTTAACAATTCCCTCCAACCGACGCAACTGCGCCGGAGCACGCAAGAAGCCCCCAAACCAGACCTGCGGGGGTGCACGTCAAGGAGGGGGTACCCGATTTAGCTTACGCATGGACACCGACACCGAACGGAAGGTGCAAAAAGAGCTTCGAAGACGTGGAATGATGTACCAGCGACCGATGGTCAATCCGCCGTGGTGTAATTGGCAACACTTCTGATTTTGGTTCAGACATTTCAGGTTCGAGTCCTGGCGGCGGAGCACCTCTCGCTTCTCATTTCCCCTGTTCACCCTCCCTTTTTGCCGGTTGCGTCGGCCGCTGCCATGGCCTTCACAACACCGTCGGTTCAGCACCGCAGAGATGACGACTAGAGTTGTCTCACGTGCCTGCGGCCTTGGGTCGACGTCGTCGATAAGACGTAACAGGCACGCTGGAAACGCAGGACTTGTACGCAGGAATGCTCGGCGACAGCCGGGGAATCCGCTCACCCAAGGGAAGCCCGCATGCCGGTGGCCGAGACGCCAAACACCAAGTCCACTCCCCCGAGCCCTTCCGATGCCGAGGTGACCGCCGTGGTCGTGCTGGCCGCCGGTGCCGGTACTCGAATGAAATCCAGTCTTCCCAAGGTGATGCACCCGATTGCCGGGCATCCGCTGGTGTGGCATGCACTCCAGGCCGCCCGCGCCTTG
>JBBSUU010000646.1:0-1654 GCA_038234115.1 Mycobacteriales bacterium | reverse complement strand
CCCTCGACCCGATCGGCCTCGGTACCGGGAAAGCGATCGTCTTCGCGCAGGGCCTCCAGGTCTAACTTCCAGCTGTCCACGTCGAGACCCCACTGCCCGTACTCCACGGCCGCACGGTGTTGCAGTTCGGACTCTGCATCGGTCCCTGTGATGCTCGGCGTCCGCACCAGAGACACCAGGTGGTCGACCAACGCCTGTTCGTCGAGAGCGGCGACGAGCTTGGATTCACGGTCGGTCAGTCGAGCCACACTGCGCACTCTAGGACGCGCCGAGCCTGGCTACACCTCAGGCTTTGATTCCCAGAGCCCAGGTCATCAGGGTGAACATGGTGCCGGTGATCAGGACAATGCCGATCAGGTTCAGCCAGAATCCGCCCTTGACCATATTCGCGATAGTGACGTACCCCGACCCGTAGGCGACAGCGTTGGGAGGGGTGGCGACGGGGAGCATGAACGCGCAGCTGGCGGCCAGCGCGACCGGAACCGTCAGGAGCAACGGATCCAGATCCAGGCCGAGAGCGACACCACCAGCCACGGGCAGGAACGTGGCCGCCGTCGCGGTGTTGCTGGTCAACTCGGTCAGGAAGATGACGCCGGCGGTGACGAGCAGCACAAGAAGCACGATCGGGACGCTGCCGAGTTTCTCGGCCTGCTGGCCGATGTACTTGGTGAGTCCGCTACTGCTGAACTGACTGGACAACGCCAACCCCCCGCCGAAGAGCAGCAGTACTCCCCAGGGCAGTTTGATCGCGGTTTCCCAGTCGAGCAGTCGAACGCCTCTGGCTGCGCCGGCAGGCAGCAGGAACAACAGCACACCGACGATCATCGCAATCCCCGCGTCAGACACGATCGGGTCATCCCAGATCAGTGGGATCGAGACCCAGCTGACAGCGGCCGCCACGAACATCACCCCAACCCGCATCTCGCCTTGGGAGAACGCGCCGAGTTTGGAGATCTCTTGGTCGATCAGTTCACGGCCCCCGGGGATCTGATCCATCTCGGGCTTGAACAGCACCTTGGTGAGCACGAACCAGGTGATTACCAGGAACGCGATAGCGAGTGGGAGTCCGGCGATCATCCACTGGCCGAAGCCGATATCGATCCCTTGCTCTTCCTTGAGGTAACCGATCAGGAGGGTGTTCGGCGGGGTGCCGATGATGGTCGCAAGCGATCCGATGGACGCCGCGTAGGCAATACCGAGCATCATTGCGGTGCCGAAGTTGGTCTTGTGGAGCACGTCTTGGACATCGACCTTGCCGTCGCCGTCGGTCGGAGCATCCTGATCGAAACTAGCCACCAGGACCAGCACCGAGACCCCGATCGGCAACATCATCACGGCGGTGGCGGTGTTCGAGACCCACATACTCAAGAAAGCTGTGGCGACCATGAACCCGCCGATGACCATCACCGGTTTGGTGCCGACTGCCCGGACCGTGACCAGTGCGATCCGGCGGTGCAGGTTCCAGCGCTGCATCGCCAACGCCAGCATGAACCCACCCATGAACAAAAATATCAGGTCGTTCGCATAAGGCGCCGTCGCGTCCTCGATAGGGACCACCCCGAGCAGCGGAAACAAAGCAATCGGTAAAAGCGAGGTAGCCGGCAGTGGCAGGGCCTCCGTAACCCACCAGGTGGCTATGAGCGCGCCAACGGCT
>JBBSUU010000645.1:0-1694 GCA_038234115.1 Mycobacteriales bacterium | reverse complement strand
TCATCGGGTTGCTCGGCAGTCGCCAGAATGTAATGCAGCGGCTTGCCCACATAGTGGAAGAACGTCACGCCATATCGCCGGATGTCGGGCAGAAATCCGGAAGCGGAGAACTTTCGACGCAGGACCATGGTGCCGCCGCAGAGCACCGAGGGGGCGATGCCCGCCATCAGGGCATTGGAGTGGAAAAGCGGCATTGCAATGTAGATGACATCCTGATTGGTGAGGTTGCGACGTTCACACTGGCCCACCGCAATGTCAGCCAATCGACCCTGGGTGCAGATAACAGCTTTTGGTCCCCCGGTGGTGCCAGAGGTAAAGACCAAAGAGAAATAACTCTGCGGATCCACTGGCTTTAATTCGCGCAACCGCCGCATTGCATCTTCACGACTGGGAAAATTCGCCGCGAACCCATCGGTATCGGTCAACAGCATGCGGTCTTGCTCGCATGGCAGGTCGATATCGGCCAGCAACGGGGCAAGTGCGGACTCGGTCACGATCAGCTGGCAATCCGTGAAATTAATATCGGCGGCGAGTTCGGAGCCGCGGCGGGTGGGGTTGATCCCGACCAGTGTCGCCCCGACCGCCGCACATCCCAAAATCCAGAAGATGAACTCCGGGGTGTTGTCCAGCAGGACACCCACATGCCAAGGACCCGGGCGGCGGAGCCGCCGAGCCAGTTCGCCGCGACGCGAACTTTCGGTGATTACTTCCTGCCAGGTCCAGCTTTGGTCTTCGAATTTGAGCCCCGGCCGCTGGTCATCGAGTCGGTCGGTCACCAGGTTCGCGAAAGTATTGGAGGTGAAAACTCCTTTCCCAGACAATGTCCTAGTCCATTCTCAGGGCGTCTTTGGCTGAAAAGCTCAGGGCCGGATCACGATCGTCGAAGTAGCCGCCCAGGGCCGATGCCATCTCTCGGGCCGTCCACACTCCCGCGCTGCTGAATCTCTTTTCGACGGTGGGGGCTGCCATCAGCGCGACCTCGCCGCCGTAAACCACAAATACTTGGCCGTTAACAGCCGCTGCAGCCGGGCTCGCCAGGTAGGTCACCAGCGGCACCACCTGGTCGGTCGACAACGGATCCGGTCCCTGTTCAGGTGCTGCCTGGAGAACATCTGCGGTCATAGCGGTGCGGGCCCGCGGACAGATTGCGTTCGCCCGGACCCCATAGCGCGCGCAACCACGGGCTGTTGACAGGGTCAAAGAAGCGATGCCCGCCTTTGCCGCAGCGTAGTTCGGTTGGCCGGGTGAGCCGGTTAAGAATGCTTCGGATGCGGTGTTGATAATGCTTGCGAAGGTTGGCATCTCACGCTTGCGGTATTCCTGGCGCCAGTGCTCGGTGGCAAAACGCGAGAGCACAAAGTGACCTTTGAGGTGGACGGCGATGACGACGTCCCATTCCTGCTCGCTCATATTGAAGATCATCCGGTCACGGACCACTCCGGCATTGTTGACGACAACATCGAGACGACCGAAGGAGGCCAGCGCCGTCTGGACCAGGGCCTGCCCCGTCGACCAGGCGGAGATATCGCCGACGTGGGCGACTGCGTCCCCGCCGGCTTCCCGAATTTCCTGAGCAACGTCCTGGGCGCTCGAACTCATGTCATTGACCACAACGGCCGCGCCCGCTGCTGCCAGTCCCAACGCTTCGGCCCGACCAAGCCCCGCCCCCGCCCCGGTGACGATCGCCACGCGGT
>JBBSUU010000644.1:0-1723 GCA_038234115.1 Mycobacteriales bacterium | reverse complement strand
GGGCGAGATCGTCGGGCTTTACGGCTTGGTGGGTTCCGGAGTCTCGGAGATAGCAGCCACCATTTATGGTATCGACCACGCCGACGCCGGCCGGATCCTGTTGAACGGCAAGTCGGTCAGCCCGCGCTCGCCGCGTCATGCCCAGAAACTGGGTATTGCCCTACTGCCGGCCAACCGCAAGGTCGAGGGCATGTTCTCCTTCCAACCCATCTCGTTCAATATCTCCGCCGGCCATCTCGCGCTGCTGTCCAAAGGCGGCTTCGTCGACCGGGCTCGCGAGACCAAAGTAGCCAAGTCGATGATCTCCCGGCTCGCCGTCAAGACTCCCAGCGAGAAGCAACCCATCGGCGCCATGTCCGGCGGTAATGCGCAGAAGGTGGTACTGGCACGACAACTGGTCGAGCGACCCGAGGTGCTGGTGCTTGCCGAGCCAACCCAAGGGGTCGATGTCGGCGCAAAGGAAGAGATCCACCGCATCATCACCGAACTTGCCCAAGAGGGCACCGCCGTTCTGGTGGTTACCTCGGATCTACCGGAGGCACTCCGAATCTCGGACCGCCTGCTGGTGGTTCGCGGTGGGACAACCACTGTCGAGTTCGGCCCCGACGCGACCCAGGTAGACGTCCTGGCCGCTGCGGCCGGCGCCGTTGATAAGAAAGGGGAAGCGTTGTGAGCGCGCCCACCACCCTCGGACCCGACCTGGGCGCCAAGCCGGTCAAGGTTCGTAATCGTGTTCTGACACCGCCCATCTCGGGCCAGGAACTGGTCCTGATCGGTGTCATCGTGGTCCTGTGGGCGATTCTGACCTTCGCCACCCCCGCATTCCTGAGCTCTGGTTCGATCCTGCCGTTGCTGGCCGGGGTGGCACCGATCGCCGTCATGGGTATCGGAATGACGGTCATCATCATTACCGGCGGGATTGATGTCTCCATCGCCGGGATGTTGATGGTGTGCGCGGTGATCACCGCCAAAACCATGGTCAACTACGAGGTTTCGCTACCGGTGATCGTGTTGATCGCCATCGGTGTCGGCGCCGTTCTCGGCGCGCTGAACGGGGTGCTGATCGCCTACGGCCGCGTCCACGCCATCATCATTACCTTCGGTACCGCCAATGTATTCCAGTTCCTCGGGTTGCAGATCTTCGGGTCCAACACCGTCAACAACATCCCGCGCACCCTCAGTGTGTTCGGCGCCGGACCCGCCGGTCGCACGTTCGGCATCCCGCATGGTTTCGCGATCATGGTGGTGCTCGCTGCCATCATGTGGTGGTACCTGCGACATACGGCCGGTGGACGGCACTTCTATGCCATCGGCGGCGACGCCCATGCGGCTCGGCTGGCCGGTGTTCGGGTGCAACGCCGGACCATGCTGGCCTACATCATCACCGGTGCACTTGTCGGCCTCGGCGCCTGCTTCACCATCGCGCTCGGAACCGCCACCGTGCAGCAGAACATCGGCTCCGGCCGTGAGCTGGCCGTGATCGCAGCCGTCGTGATCGGCGGCACCTCGATCATGGGTGGTCGCGGCTCGGTCCTGGGAACGGTGCTGGGCGCCCTGCTCGTTCAAACGGTCTCCACCGGTGTCACCCAACTCGGCTGGCAATCGCAGCTCTCCAACCTCTTCGTCGGGGTTTTCATCGTCATTGCCGTTGGTGCGGACTTGATCCGCCAGCGTGCGAGGAGGAAAGCATGACCACCACCGCTCCCGCCCCCGCCGCGGCGCC
>JBBSUU010000643.1:0-1725 GCA_038234115.1 Mycobacteriales bacterium | reverse complement strand
GTTGCCGTAGCGGGAGTAGACGAACCGATCAACCTCGCCGGTGAAGGCCTTCTCCGCCGCACCGGCCGATTCGTAGACATACCCCGAGGTGAGGTAGAGCGCCTCGGAGGTCTCCTCGAAATTGGACCTGGAAAGCCCTCCGCGGACGGCCAGCGTGTCCGGACGTAATTGCCTGCTCATGACTGCTTCCACGCCAAACCGGCGGCGCGCCAGCCGTCGCCGCCGCGGTGTCCGTCGGCGTCGAGTGCACCCTCGAACCCGTCGCTGATGTTGTAGGCCGGGGCAATACCGGCTGCGGTTGCGTCCTGGGCCGCACCGATCGAACGCTGCCCGGAACGGCACAGGAAGAGTAACGGCCCCTGACTGATGCCGGCTGCTTTCAGTTCGGCGACAAAGTCCGGATTGCGCCCGGAAGCAGTGTTCCACTCCGCGAAGATTGCCTGTTTGCCCAGTTCACCCAGATCCGGGGTACCGACATATCGCCACTCCGCCTCGGTGCGCACATCCACCAGGACCGCGTCCGGATTGTCTCGGAGCATCTCCCAGGCCCGGCTGGGGGAGATGTCCCCCTCGTAGCCGTTGCTCATCGCTGGGCACCATTTTTATCGATCGCGATATCCAGGACGACCGCCTGCGCCACCATCATGTCGGATCCGTTGAAGGTCGCGGCGGGGCTGCCGTACAACCGGTAGCCTTCGGCCAGCGCCGTACTGATTCGCTCGCAAAAAACATTGTCGTCCTTGCCGGTGATGAGTCGGTAGGTCAACTTGGGTTGGGTTTTTGGTACCAGCGCTTCGGTCATGTCCTCAATGTTAGTGACGGGCGGTATGGTTTTCGATTCGGGTGTCATGGCATTGGGTGGTGGGTTGTGGGTCCAGTCACCCGGAGCGCCGGTCTAGGCTGACAAATTCCGGCTCCCGAGTTCGAAGCTCCCGAGTTCGAAGGGCCCGAGTTCGAAGTGCCCAGGTTCGATGCTTCACCAGTTGTAAGTCCCCCAGTCTGAATGTGCCGAGTTCCCGCCAGAAGGAGTGCCGCCTTGTCCCATCCGTACCTGCTGGACTGCGACACCGGCGTCGACGACGCCCTGGCCCTGCTGTACCTGCTGGCCCACCCCGAGGTGAACCTGGTCGGCGTGAGCACGGTGTCCGGCAATGTCACGGCCGCTCAGGCCGGTCAGAACACCCTGAATCTGTTGGCGCTGGCCGGTTTCCCCCAGGTCCCCGTTGCCGTCGGTGCGATGAACCCGCTGGCCCGCGAGTTCGATGGTGGGGCGCCGCACGTCCACGGCGAGAACGGCGTCGGCGACGTCGTGTTGCCGGTTGCGCAGGCGACGGCGGCTGCCGAGTCCGGGCCGGAAATGATCATCCGGCTGGCCGCGCAATACCCGGGCGAACTCCGACTGATCGCCATTGGTCCCTTGACAAACCTGGCGCTGGCCCTGGAGCTGGACCCGGACCTGCCGTCCAAGATCAATCACCTGACAGTGATGGGTGGCGCCGTACACGCTTCGGGCAACATCAGCCCGGTCGCCGAGGCCAACATCGGCAATGACCCGGAAGCTGCTGCCCTGGTGTTCGCCGCCGACTGGCCAATGACCCTGGTACCGCTGGATGTCACAATGCTGCAAAGACTGGAAGAGCCGGCGCGCCAACAGCTTCTATACTCGAAGCAACCGGCCGTTCGGGCCACCGGTGAGATGTTGGGGGTGTACTTCGACTTCTACAT
>JBBSUU010000642.1:0-1733 GCA_038234115.1 Mycobacteriales bacterium | reverse complement strand
CGGTTGATTTCCGATTATGGCAAATACACCACCGCGTCTGCCATCGTCGAAACCAGCGAGCGACTCACCGCTGAAGAACGGGAACCAAGCCTGAAGCTGTATCTGCTGTTGGTGTCGGCCCTTCGGGCGTTGTCCGACACCGATCGGGATCCATCGTTGATTCTGGATGCCTTCCTCCTGCGTGCCATGGGGTTGGCCGGCTGGGCACCCGCGCTGAGCGAATGCGCTCGTTGCGGGGCGGCCGGGCCACACACCGCATTTCATATCGCCTCCGGTGGTGTGTTGTGCGCGAACTGCCGCTCCGGCGCCGTGATGCGGCCGGCGCCGGGCTCGGTGGTCCTGATGCAGGCACTGGCCAATGGGGACTGGGCCACCGCGGAGGCGGGAGAGAATTCGCATCGTCGCGAAGCTTCCGGTCTGGTCTCCGCCTTGCTCCAATGGCATCTGGAGCGTGGATTGCGTTCGTTACCGTTGGTGGAGCGCAATACCCCGGCCGAGATACCGGAACGGGTACGGGAACCGGCCATTCGCCCGGACTTCGAACAGGAACTTGCCTTGGAATTCGAAGTAGCCGATCCCGGTGCATCGGCTGGGGACCTATGGGCCGCTCGGCCGGTGGAACTGTCGTGACCAGGAGCGAACCGGCCAAACCCACCCCGCATCCCTCCGGTGCGTTGGCACCGCCGATCCCGGCGGAGTTCGTCCCCGAGCACGTCGCGTTGGTGATGGACGGCAATGGACGGTGGGCCAAGGCTCGTGGCCTGCCGCGCACCGACGGTCACAGGATGGGCGAAGCTGCGTTGTTCGATGTGGTCGAGGGCTGTATCGAGCTTGGCGTGAAAAATCTGTCGGCGTATGCGTTTTCCACGGAGAATTGGAAACGGTCACCGGACGAGGTGAAGTTCTTGATGGGTTTCAACCGCGATGTGATCAGGCGCCGCCGAGACAGCATGCATGCTCTGGGCGTCCGCGTTCGGTGGGCCGGCCGGCGCCCTCGACTGTGGCGCAGCGTGATCACTGAGTTGGAGGCGGCAGAGCAGCTGACCGCCGCCAACTCGGTGATGACGTTGACCATGTGCGTCAATTACGGTGGCCGGGCCGAGATCGCCGATGCGGTCAAAGCCATCGCCCAAGGCGTCGCGGCCGGCAAGATCAACCCGAACAAGGTTGACGAGGCGATGGTCGCACGTCATTTGGACGAACCGGATATGCCCGATGTCGACCTCTTCGTGCGCTCCTCGGGTGAGCAGCGGACCAGCAACTTCCTGCTCTGGCAGTCGGCCTACGCCGAGATGGTCTTTCTGGATACTCTTTTTCCCGACTTTGACCGGCGCGATCTGTGGCGGGCCTGCCAGATCTACGCCGAGCGTGATCGGCGATTCGGTGGGGCAATGCCGTGAAAACGAGAAATATATGACACTGGAAAAGCAGCTACCGGCGACCAAACAGCGGTACCGACCCGGCTCGCTGGAGATTTTTGGCGTCATCCTGCTGCTGGCCATCCTTTTTCGCGGGCCACTCAAGGCGCTTCTCAGTCAAGGCGCCATGCAGACCTGGTCCACCGTGTTCATCGCGGTCTGTGTCCAGGCCACCCCGTTCCTGGTGTTGGGAACGGTGGTCTCCGGGGCCATTGCCGCCTTTATACCGGCCCGGGTCTTTGCCAGGCTCCTGCCCGATTCGCCGGCGGTGGCGGTTTCGATTGCCGGTGCCTGCGGTATCGCGCTACCCGGCTG
>JBBSUU010000641.1:0-1737 GCA_038234115.1 Mycobacteriales bacterium | reverse complement strand
GCGCCGAGATGATGGCCGCGAACCTGCTGGCGATCGCTGCTCGAGAGCAGCGACGTGGCCCGGGCCGGGTGTTTGCTCACCATGCGCACCGCCAGCCTGCCCGGTCCACCATGGCGATCGGCGGGCAGGATCAGAGTTGGGCGAGCGCCGGCGCGATTGTCGAGCTGAAGCTGGGTGCTGGTTATGTATTCCTGGCAACAGATGCCAACCCGGACAGTGACCCGGCCACCTTTCAGGGCATGTTGGCGGCGGCGACGACCGGCCGTACTCTTTTTCCGGGACCAGCGCTGCGCGCGGCCCTTCCGGCGTCAGCACGCAAAGGGGAACCGATCAGCCCCGGTCACCTCCCGTTGAATCCGGCGGAGTTGGACGCGGCAGCCGCGGTCATTTTCATCGCCGATACCGACGGCGAGCGCCATCAGTATTGGTGAGGGGATCAAAAGCCGGTCCCCGAAACACCGAACCCACCATCACAACCGATGGTGGATTTCAGGTCAGTGCTTCTCGGCTGGTCACCAGAGCGTGGTTGAGGACAGCGATCAATTCGGCGCGGGTGACGATGCCTTCGATCCGGTTATCATCATCAACTACCGGTATATGTCGCAGCCCCTGTTCGGTCATCAAGGCGACCAAGCTGGCGACCGGTGCGTCGCCTCGCACCGTAATGACGGGGCTGCTCATGATCGATTTCACCGGGTCCAGATTGACCAGCTCAAGGCGAAAGAGGTCGTAGATGGTGATGATCCCGAGCACGTGCCGGTCCTCGTCGACCACCGGCACCGCCTTGACGTGATTGTGGTGGAACACCATCCGCACCCGATAGATCGATTCGAATGTGCGCACGGTCGTGACATCGCGTTGCATGACGGTGCGGACGACCAGCCGGCCCAACTGCCGATCGACCGCTCTGGCTTCGGCTTCCTGAACAAGCGCGAGGACGTCGCCGGGCAGCACGTCCAAGCCTTGGTCGAGTCGGCTGATCGCCTCCCGGATGTCGGCAAGTTGCAGGCCAACTCGTTGAGTCGCGGTCGTCGGACCGCCCGGGGTGCCGCGTGGGGTCTGATGGGGATAACGCCGCCCCGTCAGGTTGTTGATCAGGATTGCGACAATGAGGAGGAATACGGTGTTGACCGCGACTGGCGACACGGCGAAAAAGAATCCTTCGTCGGCAACGCTGGAGGTAGCGACCGCGGCGAACAGGGCGCAGGCACCGCCCGGTGGGTGCAGGCAGCGCAGCGCGCACATCACCACGATCGCCACTGCCACCGAGCACGCGGCCGCGACGGCGGTGTCGGGAATGAGACGGGCTGCGGCGACGCCGATCAGGGACGAGATGATGTTGCCGCCGACCACCGACCAGGGCTGGGCCAGTGGGCTCGCGGGGGCCGCAAACAGCAATACAGCCGAGGCGCCCATGGGAGCAACGATGAAGGGAACGGTTTCGGGGCCAAGATTAAAATAATTCGCGGACCAGGCGGCGGCAAGCAGGCCCAGCAGTGAACCGATACCGCCGCGGAGATAATCGGCCGGGCGATAGGTCAGCGATTGGGGGCGAAAGCCACGCAGCCAATCAGGCAGGTCCGCACCGAGTGCGCGCAACCTTGTGACCATGAGCGACTCCTTTGTCCGTGGGCGGGGCGCAACGATTGTCTCCTATCGAGGTGGCGGGCCGTCCTGCTTTCACACCGCACGACGAATTCCAATTCTCATATCGATGTTATAAACCTGTCTAGTTAG
>JBBSUU010000640.1:0-1744 GCA_038234115.1 Mycobacteriales bacterium | reverse complement strand
GTGCGCGCCGGCCTTCACCATTTTCTCGGCCAACTTCAGGTAATAGTCCAGCGTGTAGAGCTTTTCGTCCGGATCGGATAAGTCACCGGTGTAGCAGAGCGCGACTTCGGCGATGGTGCTCCCGGTTTCGCGAACGGCGTCGATCGCCGGCCGCATCTGCTCGACATCGTTGAGGGCGTCGAAGATCCGGAAGATATCGATGCCGCTGCGGGCGGCCTCGGCAACAAACTTGGTGGTGACTTCACTGGGGTAAGGCGTATAGCCCACGGTGTTCCGTCCGCGGAGCAACATCTGCAGGCAAATATTTGGTATTGCCGCCCGCAGCGATTCCAGCCGTTCCCACGGATCCTCGGCCAGGAACCGCAGGGCCACATCATAAGTGGCACCTCCCCAGGCTTCTACAGAGAGCAATTGGGGGGTCAGCCGAGCAACCGCGGGCGCGATCGCTACCAGATCCCGGCTGCGAACCCTGGTCGCCAGCAACGATTGGTGCGCATCGCGAAATGTTGTATCGGTGACGCCAAGGGTGCGACGGGCACGCAGCGCAGCCGCGAAGCCGGTCGGCCCCAAATCCGCGAGCAACTGTTTGGTTCCGTCCGGAACCGCAGCCGTTTCATCGAAGAATGGCACCTTGGTGGCCGGGTCTATCCGTCCTTTTCCGGAACCGTTGGGCTGATTGACGGTGATATCGGCCAGATAGCTGAGCACCTTGGTACCGCGGTCGGCGGACAATCGCGCGGTCAGCAATTTCGGATGTGTCTCGATAAACGACGTGGTGACGCCGCCGGCGGCGAAGTCCTCGTCGTCCAGCACCGCCTGCAGGAAAGGGATGTTCGTGGAGACACCACGGATCCGGAATTCGGCCAGTGCCCGCCGGGCCCGCCGGACGGCAGTTGGCCAGTCGGCGCCGCGGCAGGTCAGCTTGACCAGGAGCGAGTCGAAATGAGCGCTGACCTCGGCGCCGGCGTGCACGGTACCGCCATCGATGCGGACACCGGCGCCGCCGGGACTGCGGTAGGTGATGATCTTGCCGGTGTCCGGGCGGAATCCATTGGTCGGGTCCTCGGTGGTGATTCGGCATTGCAGGGCCGCGCCCCGGATCCGGATATTCTCCTGCAACAGCCCGAGTTCGGCCAGGGTCGCCCCGGCGGCGATACGGATCTGCGATGACACCAGGTCTACGTCGGTGATCTCCTCGGTGACGGTGTGCTCGACCTGGATCCGCGGGTTCATCTCGATGAAGACATGGCGCCCTTTCTCATCGACCAGAAACTCGACGGTGCCGGCGTTGACGTAGCCGATGTGACGGGCAAAAGCCACTGCGTCAGAGCAGATCTGGTCGCGTAGAGCCGGGTCGAGGCCCACTGCCGGCGCCACCTCGATCACCTTCTGGTGACGCCGCTGTACCGAACAATCCCGCTCGTAGAGGTGTATCACGTTGCCGGCGGCATCGGCCAGGATCTGCACCTCGATGTGCCGAGGTTCGATGACAGCACGTTCGAGGAACATGGTGGCATCGCCGAACGCGGATTCCGCCTCGCGCATTGCGGTGCGCAGCGCATCGGGCAGTTCGGCCGGAGTGTCCACCCGGCGCATCCCGCGTCCACCGCCACCGGCCACCGCTTTGACGAACACGGGGTAGCCGATAACCTCCGCGGCTGCGATCAGTTCTTCGACATTCTTGCTCGGTGTCGAGGATTCCAGCACCGGGATTCCGGCGGCCTTGGCCGCCGCGACCGCGGTC
>JBBSUU010000639.1:0-1754 GCA_038234115.1 Mycobacteriales bacterium | reverse complement strand
GGTGGACTCAAGCAGAAACTGCTTGCCGCCCAGCGGTCCGGCATCAAGCTGGTGTTCATCCCGGCCCGCAACGAGCCGGATCTGGATGAAGTACCGGCAGAAGTGTTGGCTGCGTTAGAGGTTCGACCCGTGGCGGATGTTGCGCAGATTCTGGCGGCAGCCTTCGAAACTGTGCCTGCTGACGCTGCAACGACTTCGGTGGCAGCCATCACCGTCGAAACCGGCCAGGCGGCCTGAACTATCCTGCAGCAGCGGTCCCATCCTTGGTCAACGGGTGGGCCGCTGCCGGATACCTATTTGGTGGCGCCGGCAGTCGTCGGCAACAACGTCACGATCGTGCCCATCAGCCAGGTCGCCAACACGACGATTTCCACCACGAGCTGCGAGGTCGGCTGGTACACGGAAGCGATTTCGTCAGTCAGGTGGTAGACGAGCTGGTAGGCGTAATAGGCGGTACCGATGATTCCCAGGATCGCCAATGGTATCCGGACCGCTCGGACCCGACGGATCAGCATGATCGAAAAGACCGCTGTCAGCAGACCTATGACAATTGACGCGATGAAGATGATGTTGAGGTCAATGGCAGTCTTGATCAGCACGGGGATGCCGAGGCCGAAGACCGCGGGAGCAAAGTCGTAGGCGCCGACGTCGAGCCAGATCAGTCCGGCCACAACGGCTGCCGCCAGCCCGGCGAGAAACAGCAGGCTGCCTCCGATGATGGGGGAAGGGCCGCCGGGCACGCCGGTGGCAGCGAAGCCGGCACTCGGATACGACTGGTGGGAAGCGGACTGCGCGCTGAAAGACTCGGGCGCATAGATAGTTTGATCTGCACTTTGGCTGTAACCGATGTGCCCGTAGCTGTTCTGGTCGTAGCCTTGGTTGCTCGATGCGTAATTGTTGTGGCTGTAGCCGCTGGGCCCGGCAGGTGGTGGGTAATGGCCGCCGGCCGGGTAGGGAGCAGCCGGTGGTGATCCCGGCTCCCGAGGTCCACCGGGTGTCGATTGTCCGCCGGACTCGTCCCGGCGGGGCCACTGCGGGGTTGACATGCGAGCACCCTAGTCTTTGCAGGTGAGCAGTGGTGGCAACAAGAAAAAAAATTGCCCGAAGGCGCACCGTAGGTCGGGCCTGGAATCACATTGACGACCCGGCGTCATTCCGAGTGCGCCTGCTCATCAACGCGCCTGCAGGAGTTGACACCCACGGCTCGTAGGATTGCCCGATGCCTGCAATCCATGCCGCCCGTCGTTCCGCTTTGCGCAGTGCCCTCCTCGCCGCGGGGGTGGATGCCTTGCTGATCACAGACTTGATCAATGTGCGTTACCTGACCGGATTTACCGGATCCAATGCGGCACTGATAGTTCTGACCGAAGCAGGCAATTCCGAAGACGGCACCAGATTTTGCACAGACGGTCGTTACATCACCCAAAGTGCCGAACAGGTAACCGATCTCGAACTGCTGATTGACCGACCCTGCGATGTGGCGCTCATTGGATCAGTGCCGACCGGGCGGATCGGGTTTGAGTCCGATTCAGTCACGGTGGCCGGATTCGACGCATTGAAAGCGGGTTGCTCTGCAGAGATGGTCCCGTTATCCGGCATTGTCGAGGGACTACGTGCCATCAAGGACGACGGCGAGATCGAGGATCTGCGCCGGGCCTGCGCCGTGGCCGATCAGGCATTCGCCGACCTGCTGGCCACCGGTGGGGTTCGGGCCGGCCGGTCGGAGCGGGACATCGCTCTGGACCTGGATGAGC
>JBBSUU010000638.1:0-1755 GCA_038234115.1 Mycobacteriales bacterium | reverse complement strand
CGGGAGTAAAGGTGACACCGCCGATGTCCACTTTAAGATCCTGTTCGCCGGCTCCGGTCTCACGGCTCCGGCGCGGGTTGGTTCCGAGGGCCTTGACTCCCAATGGCATCTGGGCCAAGACCCTGGAATCGCGAACGGCGCCATGGATGATGACGCCGGACCAGTTATTGTCAATGGCCAGTTGGGCCATGTGATCACCAAGTAGCGCGGAGTGCAGATTGCCGCCCCCATTGACAACCAGGACACAACGATTACCGGGAGTTGCCAGTACTGCTTTGAGCAGGGCGTTGTCCCGCTGACAGGCCACCGTTCTGATCAGTCCGGAAAATGCCCGCACACCACCGAATTGCCGAAACTGGGTATCGCAGGAGACCAGTTCCTCGCCGTACTGGTCCACCAAATCTGCAGTACTGAAATCCATCACATATCTCCTGAATGCCGGCAGTTGGGACGGCTCATCATGACACTGCCGCCTAACCCACCACTCGGGCAGCTCAACAAACTTGATGCCAGGGCCGCCGAAGAGCTGACCGCAGCGGATCGACAAGCTCTAATTGCGAGCGGTGGGCGCCTCAGAAGCGATGGCGGTGGCCACATCTCGTGGATAGCTGCGTCTGGCGGAGATCAATAGCAGCGCACCGGCGGTCGCGATCACCCCGAGCATCACAATCAACGATCTAATCAGACTGACAGCACCATCTCCCTGCATGCCTTCCGTATCCACCCCGCCCGGGCTCAGCACCACGGACAACCAACCCAAAGCAGCGGGGCCGATGACTTCAGCAGTGTTTGAATAAATGTCCGCACGCTCTCGGCCCGGCCCCATAACCGTGAATGCATGACCTCCAACCTGGCGGCATCCAGCGGCGGGTTGGCGCCGCCGATACCGGCCGCACCGATCAACAGGATCGGCCAGGCCACCAAGAAGACCGGGATCAGTAAGCCGGGCAAGGCAAAGGCGACTGCGAATAGACAAGAAACCCCGGCGATCAGCGGACGGCCGGCGATCCGTCCGCGAGCGATCAACCGATCCGAAAGTGGCCCGGTCACCAGGGTTCCGATCACGACGGCAATTCCCACCGTGATCAGCAAGGTGGAAGCCGCGCTTTGTCCCAGATCGAAACGACCACGCAGGAACACCACGATGAATGCCTGCAATCCCGCCACGTAGTAATAGGCCAAGGCGGAGGCGATGATGATGGAGACGTTCGTGCGGATGTTGAGTACGTAGCGTATCGCCACAGCATCGACTTATCGGCGGGATCCTCGGTCAGCATGAGCTTCTGATGCGGTTCGATACCGGAATTGCCAGCAGCCAGAAAGAACCGCGCCAGGACCACCAGGCCGCCATCTGACCGGCCAAGAGCAGCGCGGCGGCGGCGCCGAGAAACTCGCCGGCCAAGAGCAATCCATATACCCGGCCCCGCTCGGCCGCCCGGAACAAATCTCCGGTCAGGGAAGCAACCAAAAATTGCCAACAGCCGCACTCGGGCGATCCGATCAGCGAGCATGCCGAATGGCAGGGTCGTGGCCGCCCCGACCAGGCTCGCGGCGGTGATCAACAGACCCACCTGGGTGTTGCCGATCCTCAATGCGACCTTGAGATCCGGTGCGCCGGCTCCGAGCATCGTCTGGCTACCGGCCGCCAGCGCCAACTCCGAGGACAGCAGCACAATGGTCTTGAGTTGTTCGCGTCCGCCCGCCGCGGCCGACAACCGGTCGAGCAGGCCGGTCCCGGCCTTCCGGGTTGTGTTG
>JBBSUU010000637.1:0-1767 GCA_038234115.1 Mycobacteriales bacterium | reverse complement strand
CTTCTACCCGCAACAGAAGCTCCTGTCCAAGGTCCGAACCGGGGCGAAAGTCACCAAGAAATACGACCCGGCGCAGACTCCGATGGTTCGAGCCAACGATCACCACGCCGTCACCGCAGCGAACAAGGCCCGTCTAACCGAGCGTTATGCCGACCTAAACCCCGCCGCCATCCAGCGGCAGATTCAGGACCTGAGCATGCAACTCCTCGCCGTCGCCACGAGCAAAGGTGCGGCCGCCGCAGACCCGATCCCAAGCGCGCATCGGTAGATGAGTCAACGACTACGACTGTGAGAATGAGAGCTGCCGGTTGGCGGCCTGACACTTGCTACGACTGACCCCGCGGTTTGGGTGTCCTGGCTGTTGATCTGTCGTCGGCCTACCGGTGCTTTATCTGCGGTGTTGGCCGGACGGGCAGTGACCTCATAGGAGCCTGGCTGCAATCAGTCCCGTCACAGTCCCGTCCACCCGGCCGGCCAACGTCGCCACGATCCATCGATCGAACTAGTGGAGGCGGCAATGTCAAGCATGCAACAAGATGCGAGCCGGCGTCGAGTGATCGTCGGGGTGGACACACACAAATTCGTCCACGTCGCCGTGGCGTTGGACGCCAACGGCGCGGTGATCGGAACCGGCAATTTCACCGCCGACTCCTTCGGCTATCAGCAGCTCATCGACTGGGCGATCGCGTTCGGGAAGAAGACTGTGTTCGCCATTGAGGGAACAGGTTCTTACGGCGCCGGGTTGACCGGGGCGGTGCGTCGTCGGCAGGTCGGCGTCGTCGAGGGATGCGCACCGACCGCCGGGACCGTCGGCTGCGCGGTAAGAGCGACACCCTGGATGCGGAGACCGCCGCCCGCGCCGTGCTGGCCGGGAAGGCCGACGCCGTCCCGAAGTCGGCCGACGGCGTGGTGGAGATGATCCGACAGATCAAGGTCGCGAAGATGTTGCAGTCAAAGGACGAACCTCCGCGATCATCTCACTCAAGACGGTCCTGGTGAACGCTCCCGATGAGCTCCGCCAGGAACTGCAGCCACTGTCGAAGATGGCGCTGATCGACCGGTGCGCTGCCCTGCGACCAGGAGCGGTGACCTCGGTGCTGGCGGCGACTAAACACACGCTGCGGGCAATCGCCAAACGCTGGCAGGTGTTGGACACCGAGATCAAGGTGCACGAGAAGCTGCTCGCCGACCTGACCACCGCCCTGGTGCCGCAGCTGACACAGGCGTTCGGCGTTGGTCCGGACACCGCCGCCGAACTGCTGATCGTTGCCGGGGACAACCCGAGCCGGATCCGTTCCGAACCGGCATTCGCCAAGCTCTGCGGCGTCAGTCCGATCCCAGCATCATCGGGCATGACCAGCAGGCACCGCCTCAACCGCGGCGGTCATCGACAAGCCAACGCTGCGCTCTACCGCACCGTGATCGTGCGGATGCAGTATCACGAGCCGACGAAGACCTACGTCGCTCGTCGCACCGCCGAAGGCAAGACCAAAACCGAGATCATCCGCTGCCTGAAGAGGCTCCTCGCGCGAGAACTGTGGGCGGCGATGAGCCCGTTCCGCGAGGCCGATCGGCCCTTACCCGCAGCCGCTTGACAGCTATAGGAGCATCAACGCCTTCTGGAACGGGGTTCAGATGGTGCTCGGTGATGGGGACGGTGAAGTGTTCGGCAGATTCAGCAAGTCGGTCTCGGTGATCGGCCATGAGCTCACCCACGGCGTGACCCAATACACGGCTGGCCTGGCCTACCAGGGCCAGCCAGGAGCG
>JBBSUU010000636.1:0-1774 GCA_038234115.1 Mycobacteriales bacterium | reverse complement strand
GACCAGCAACGCCGCACCCACTGCGGCCGACCGGAGCATCAACACTTCACGGGCATGCGGATAGGGTGCCCGAGGTTCGGCATACAGGTCGTCACCGTCGTCAAAGATGGCCAGCAGAGCAGGATTTACCACCGGGGCGAAAGCAGCGGATCTGGTGCCGATCACGATGCGGACCTCTCCGCGACTTACCGCCAGGAACCGCCGATACCGCTCGGCCGGACCCAAATCCGCTGCCAGCGCGACGTGCCGATCCGGGCCCAGGACTGTCGTCATCGACAGATGTAGCCGAGCCAGATCCCTGGCGTCCGCAACGATAAGGACCGCGCCGCGGCCGGCGTGAAAAGCAACCGCGGCAGCCTCGGCCAGCCGGGTCGCCCAGTCCTCCCCCGGTAACGCCTGCCAGACGGCTCTGGCCGGTTTCGCGGCGGCCACCGCCTGGAGGAAGGCATCGCCGGCTGGGTACCTGGCCCATCCGTGGACAGAAGGTGCCACTCCCAGTGCTGGGGATGGGGAACCGGGCGCCTTCTTCTCGGTCCCGGCATGCCGGGGCGGAATTGCCAGCCGCAACACATCGGGCAGGGTGCCGGCGTAACGGTCGGCGACGGCTCGAGCCAGCCCGGCGATCTCCGGATGCAGAATTGGCTCCGGCGAGATCACCTTCTCCAGGTAGCCCAATCTTCCGTCGTGATCGGATAACTCCTTGCGCTGCAGGATGTAACCGTCCACCAGCCGGCCGGCAAACCGGATCCTGACCCGCACTCCGGGTTGGGCGTCGACGGAGAGATCTTCGGCTACCTGGTAATCGAAGGGACGGTCAAGATGAGGCAATGGCGTATCAACAACCACCGATGCCACCGGCAGGTAACGCGCCGGGACCGGTGCGCCCGCCGCCGCTTTCCGGGCCGGGCGCCGCGGTGCTGCAGTTCGCGGTGCGTCGGCCATGGGGTCAAGACTTACCAGAGGTTGCCGACAGGTCCGTCATCCATCCACACCGACCGACGGTGAACTTGGTCCGGACAACCGATAGACAGCCACCTGGGATCTTGATTCGGCAGTGAATTCGGTGCCGATCCAGTCAGCATGACGGGACTCCAATTCCAATCCCGCAAGCTGCGCCATCAGACCTAACTCCGCGGGCCAAATATAGCGATGCGGGCTGCGGAAGATTTCGGCAGTAGTTCCGTCGCCGAAGTGGAAGTGATGGGAGACCACCAGCTGCTGCAGCACATCCTAGGTACCGACCGCGAATTCCAGGGCTCGTCCCCTGCCGGCAAGCTCTGCCAGTCGATCCACTGTCGGGCCCACAACGTCGGCGGCGAACATCCCGGCGCCCGGTGTGTCGTATCGCTGAGCCGCCGCTTCGCCCCAGATCTCGTCCGGTCGCATGGCCGCTATCCTGGCAGCCAGGTCATTTCGGCGTCCATCGAATTGGCTGAGCCCGGCTACGCCGTTGCGGCGGCGCCTGTCCCTGGAGTGATTTCATGGTTTTCAGATGACTATTCGTAAGATCGCATCGTGTCGCTTATCGAAGAGATTTCAGCAGCCCTGACCCATTCCGATGATTCGATCGTGATCGCCGCGCCCGGTGCGGGCCCCGGCAATGGGGCCGGGGCCCCGAGCGTCGTATTCGACAACGGGTACTTCTGGCTCGCCTATCGACTGGGACGACCGATCGGCGACGGCCGGGGCAATGACACTGTGCTTGCAAGCTCCCCGGACGGTCTGCAGTTCGACACGGTAGCGACCATCTCCCACGAAGCCCTGGGCGCGGCAT
>JBBSUU010000635.1:0-1776 GCA_038234115.1 Mycobacteriales bacterium | reverse complement strand
TTTTCAGAAGACCGCCGCGGTGGGGCGGCGACTGCTGACGGCAATGGCGAAACGGAGCCCACGACGATGCGCCCACACCTACCCGCGACAACCCCACGACCTGGTGCGTCGAACCCGACGCAACCGTGGGCCGGAATGCCCGAATCTGTCCCGGCCGCGGTGGCCGAGTACTTCGAGGGTGGCGGCGACACCGGCCAGACCGTCCGACTCAACGAGGCCGCTTGGAAGCGATGGTCCCTGCAGCCCAGGGTGTTTCGTGATGTAAGTGTGATCGATACCGCTGTCGATCTCTTCGGGATCCAGATGCACAACCCGATGCTGGTGGCGCCGATGGCTTCGCTGAGCAAACTGCACATTGACGGTGAGGTCGAATGCGCCACGGGTGCTCGCGCCGCCGGTGTCACCATGTGCCTCACCTCGGGAAGCGCTCAGGAAGTCGAGGCAGTGGGGCGCGCCGGCGGAGCGTTTCTTCAGCAGCTCTATCTCTGGCCTGATCGGGAGCGTATCCGGCCATTTCTGGAACGGGCGGCCGCTGCCGGTGCGGTAGGTTTCGTTCTCACCGTCGATTCACCGCCGCAAGCTGCCCATTACGGGTTCCGCGGCCGGGTGGCCGGGCTACCACGAGTGCATTCACCGCACTTCCCGGACGGCGTACCCCCATCCGGTAGTCCTGCCGATCTGAGCTGCGAAGACATCAGCTGGCTTCGTCGGGTCGGCGGGCTACCGGTGATCGTCAAAGGCGTGCAACATCCTGATGATGCGGTGGCGGCAGTGCAGGCCGGGGCAGCCGGGGTGGTGGTCTCCAATCACGGAGGTCGCCAGAGCGACGGCTGCCTGACGACGGCCGAAGTGCTGCCGGAGGTGGCGGCCGCGGTGGGCGGCCGGGTGCCGATACTGGTGGATGGCGGAATACGTTCGGGTGAGGACATCGTGCGGGCCTTGGCCCTCGGCGCGAATGCGATCCTGATCGGGCGACCCGTGGCGAGGGCGCTGGCCGGTGGGGGAGCGGTCGCGGTAACACACCTGCTCACCGAATTACAGCAGGCGATGTGCGCCCAGCTGGCGCTGTGTGGCGTCCGGTCCGTGCGAGATGTCTCCCGGGATCTCGTCCGCTGGCGCGAATGGGGCTGAGCGTCAACCGGTGTCACGGGCTCGCCGGTTGCTTCATGGAATCAGGCCGATTACAAGTCAATGACTGCCCTTGTGAAATCCCGTTCCATATGACTACGCTTCCGGAAAGCGCCGCTGCCCGGTCGATTCCGAGTCATTGAGGCTGTGTGCTTGTTCGCCAGAGTTCAAACGTTTCAACGTCGGAGACCGTCTTCCCGATGTTTCTTACGAAGGAGAGCCAGTGGTGAGAAGTCCATCCAATAAGCGCCGGACCACGTGGACCGCGTTGACCGTGGCCGGGATGCTGGTAGCCGCGGCGTGTTCGTCGGCCACCGACCCGGCCACGTCCAGCACCGCCGGCGCATCGCCCGCATCCTCGGCCGCTCCGGGCAGTATCGCTCCGGGCTCCAGCACCCCTGCGGGCGGTTCCAGCAGTTCAGCCGACGGTTCCACCAGTTCGGCAGCGCCTGCCGACGACACCAGCTGGCAGGGCAAGACGGTGACCATCTTCCTGCAGCAAAAGCCGGACGTGATGAGCCCAGTGGCGGGTTCCTCAACCGGCAACGACGAAGTCGTCAAGGTCATGCACGACACCTTGGCCGCAGCCCTCCCCGATGGCACGCTGATCCCACGGGTCGCGACCAAGTGGGAGCAGTCCGACGACGC
>JBBSUU010000634.1:0-1787 GCA_038234115.1 Mycobacteriales bacterium | reverse complement strand
GGAGCAGCAAAGGTAGAACATGGTCGGGAACGGTGTCCCGTCCTCGAGTTTGGGCATCGTCTGAACAACGGCCGGAATACCGTGTCCGCACCGAAAGGCCACTGCCCGCACCCCCCGAGCCGGCCGGCCCAATTCAATGGCCAGCGCAGCAAGGTCGGAGTCGGTCGGCGCTTGAAGGTGCGGCGGGTAACCGAACTCGTCGCTCACTGCATTGTCGATCTCGGTCATCCGCCAGTTCCTGAAGTGGGAGTTGCCGGCATGCTTTCGGTGGCCGGCGCTCGGTCGTACTCCCCCGCCGGTGCGGTCGGGGTTGCGGCGGGATCGATGGCCGGTTCAGCCGTCGTTCCGCCATCCGGTGCAGTGCCATCCGGTGGAGTGCCATCCGGTGTAGTGCCATTCGGGTCGCTCAGCGTTCCCCAAAGTGTTGAGTACCAAGGCTTTTGCTCCGCCTCGGCGGGGACGGTTCCGGTCGCCCCGGCTTCGGGTACGGCCGGCGCCTGCACGACATAGACCGTGTCACCGGGGGTGACGTATTGCAAACGTTTCTTGGCCTCGGCCTTGATGTAGTCCGGATCCGAGAGGGCTGCCTGCTGTTCCTTCAGCGCTGCCACCGTCATCTCCAACTCGTGCTGCTCCGCAGTGGCCGCAGCCAACTCTTCCCGCTGATGCAGGTAGTCGCGGAACGGGTAGGCCAGCGAGAGTGCCACCGCTGCCAGTACAAGACCCAGAACCGCAATTTGCCGAATCAGCTTCGACTGATGCGGCTTCCGACTTTCTGGCGCAGGCTGTCCCACCGCCGGGCCCGCCGAAGTCCGGGCACGCCGCCCCGGACCGCTGGCAGTTGCTCCCGCCGGCCTGCTACCCGCCGGACGTGCGCCGGCCGGCCGGCCGGCGGAACCGGCCTGACGCGATGTTCCCCGGGAGGTTGACGAACCGGGGGCTTCGGGCTTGCCGGCACGCGAACCAGCACCCGACCGCGTGGGTCGGGTGCTGGTTCGTGGCGGGCGTCTGCCCGGAGCCTGACTCATCTGACTAGTTCACAACAATCAGACGTTCCGCTGAAAACGGGGGAAGGCCAGATCGCCGAGATAACGCGCGGCGTCGCCCAGGTTCTCCTCGATGCGCAGCAGCTGGTTGTACTTGGCCACCCGCTCGGATCGAGCCGGGGCGCCGGTCTTGATCTGTCCGGAGCCGGTGGCCACCGCCAGATCGGCGATGGTGGTGTCCTCGGTCTCGCCGGAACGATGACTCATCAGGCAGCGGTAACCGTTGGACTGGGCCAGTGTGACCGCGTCCAGGGTCTCGGACAGGGTGCCGATCTGGTTGACCTTGACCAGCAGCGCGTTTGCCGCACCGCGGGCAATGCCCTCTTCGAGACGATCCGGGTTGGTGACGAAAAGGTCGTCGCCGACGATCTGGATCTTGTCGCCGAGTTGGGTGGTCATGTCGATCCACCCCTGCCAGTCATCTTCGGACAGCGGGTCCTCGATGGAGACGATCGGGTAGTCGGCAACCAGGCCGGCGTAATACGCGGTCATTTCGGCGCTGGTCTTGGTCTTGCCCTCGAAGGCGTAGCCGCCGTCGGAATGGAACTCGGTGGCAGCCACATCCAGTGCCAATGCGATCTGCGAGCCGGCGGTGTAACCGGCCTTCTCGATCGCTTCCAGGATCAGGTCCAGGGCGGCGCGGTTGGAACTCAGGGACGGCGCGAATCCACCCTCGTCCCCCAGGCCGGTGGACAGGCCCTTCTTCTTCAATACCGACTTGAGGCTGTGGTAAACCTCGGC
>JBBSUU010000633.1:0-1792 GCA_038234115.1 Mycobacteriales bacterium | reverse complement strand
TCATCCGTTGACCAGCCCTTGCTGTCATCTTGGGCGCCTCGGTGGCGACAGATTTTCCGCGCCCCCGGCCGGCCACGCGATGTCGTGTGCGGTTCTGTCGTACTGATCCCGACCCCGTTGGCAGACTTCGGGCTGCCGTCGGCGCGCAGCATTAGGATCGGCCGATGATAAATGAGACAGACCTCGAGCTTGTCGATGGCCGTACTGTCCATTTTTACGACCGCGGTGGTAATGGAATGCCTGTGTTCTGGCATCACGGCACGCCGAACGTCGGGTCGCCGCCGGAGCCATTGTTTTCCGCAGCCGACCGACTTGGGATCCGGTGGATATCCTACGATCGGCCGAGCTACGGGGGGTCCGGATCTCATGCCGGCCGCGACATCGCCTCCGCTGCGGCGGAGGTGGCCGCAATCGCCAATGTGTTGAACATCGATCGGTTCGGTGTGATGGGACACTCCGGGGGTGGACCACACGCGTTGGCCTCGGCCTGCCACTTCCCGGACCGAGTGGTGGCCGCGGTCAGTATCTCCGGGTTGGCGCCATTCGCGGCCGATGGGCTGAGTTGGTATGAGGGTATGGCAGCGGCCGGGTCAGCGGAACTGCATGCCGCCGTCGCCGGGCGCGCTGCCCTGGAAGACCTGTTGAGCACCTCAGACTTTGATCCGGAGCAGTTCATCCCTGCCGACCTGGCGATGTTGAACGGCGGTTGGGGTTGGCTCAACGCGGTGGCAGGTGCGGCGATGGCAGCCGGTATCGAGGGCATGGTCGATGACGATCTGGCGATTGTCGCGCCATGGGGCTTCGACCCGGCCGAGATCAGTGTTCCGGTGCTGCTTCTGCACGGCGACAGTGATCGGATTGTGCCCAGTTCCCATGCCGGCTGGCTTGCCGACCGGATTGCCGGGGCGCACCTTCGGGTTCAACCCGGAGAGGGACATATTTCGGTCTTGAGCGGCGCCGAGGAAGCCCTGGAATGGTTGGTGGCACGAACATGAGCATGGTCAGCCAGACTTGATCGACCCGGCGGCGCCGGCAAAGCCTCGAACAGTTGATCAGCGCGGTGGATGCGCTCGTTCACAGATTCGAAGTACTTTTCAAACCGTTTTCACCGGGAGTCAAGCGTCCTTGACACTTGACAGTCAAGCGTGCTTGACTAGCGGAGTCAAGGACGCTTGACAAGTCGTTCAGAACCGGAAGGGCGTGAGATGCGAAACGATGTCAAGTCACTCCGCGAAGCGATCGGGCTTTCGCAGGGCGCACTCGGTGCGCAGCTTCAGGTTTCGCGGCAGACGATCAACTCGATCGAGACCGGAAAATACGATCCGTCACTGCCGCTGGCGATCTCCATCGCCCGGTTTTTTACCACAACCGTTGAGGAGATATTCCATGTCGACAAATAATCTGACCCCTGCCAGGCGTCGCACCGGCGCGCTGCTCGGGATCAGCTGCGGGCTGGTGGTGATGGTCACCATCTGGCTCCTGTTCCGCGCTAGGTTGCCGGGCAACATGGCCACCGGCATTTTGGTGGGCGGACTCACCGTTTTGGTAATTTTTGCTTTTGCATCTTGGCGCTCGGCTCGAAACCCTTCTGGTGTCAGTAGCTTTGAACGTTCTGTCGCCGCCGCCGGTGACGAGCGCGACAAGAGGGTGCAAGAGAAGACCTTCGCCCTGATGGGGGTATTTTCGGTACCCGTGATGAGCGCCGCGGGTATTGCCCTGGCCCTGGACGCATCGGTCGATGTCGTCGTGGGGATCATGATGTGGTCACAAATCTTGGTTGGCGTGGTTTCCT
>JBBSUU010000632.1:0-1804 GCA_038234115.1 Mycobacteriales bacterium | reverse complement strand
GCCCGATCCCCAGGCCCGCCAAGTCTCCCCACTGGTCCCCACTTTGCGTCACTGGCGGCGAGATGACGGGCGCGAATCAGCTTTTTGTCCGTTATGACCGCTCAAGTGGATGTCCTGAAGGCTTGATGCGGCTGAAGGGCGAAAATATCCCCCCACCGCCATCCACCGCCGCGATCTGCGGAGATGGGCGAAGTTTGGTGCGAACTAGGTGTCGTGGGGGTTGATTGTGGAGCAAAGTGGGGTAGCGTGGCCCGTACTGGAGCACAGCGGGTGCTTCGGGGAGTTGATTCGATTACGCGTGGCAATAGAAATTCGGTTCCAAAAGTTCTGAAGACGATTGCCGTTCTATCGAATTTCGACCAGCGGACCGGATGGCATTGGCCAGGAACGGGAGGTGGAAGTGCTGTGGAAATCGGTTTTGTCGGCACCTACACACCCAGAATGGACGACAAGGGACGCGTCACCATTCCGGCCAAGTACCGCGCAAGATTCGCCGGTGGGGTCATGCTGGTCCGCGGTCAGAACCACACGCTGTTCATCTTCACCATGGCCGGATTCGCCGATTTTGCGCATCGCGCCATCCACGCCGAAATCACCGATGAGGCCCAGGTCGGCTTTCAGCGGTACATGCTGGCCAATGCAGAGGATCACCACCTCGATGCGCAGGGTCGCATCACAATTCCGGCCAGAATGCGGGACTACGCGGGTCTGGGCAAGGACGTCGTGATCAATGGCGCCGGTCTACGGCTCGAGATCTGGCCGGCCGATCGTTGGGCAGCTTACGAAGCCGCCCAGGAAGCGGCTTATGCAAGCCCGTCGAAAGGAGTCTTCGGTCCAGCAACCTGACAGCCCCGCTTCGGTAGGTCCGCTTACTGCGGCCGGGGCCGAACCCGATCGCCGATGCACCACGACAACTTCATATTGAACTGCAGGCAACAGGCCCCGCGCCAACCGTATCGACAAGCACCTTGAGCCCTCCCGCCCGGCCTACACCCGTTCGACGCTCCTGAGACGACTTCCCCCGTTTCAGGCGCTGTCGACACCCCGACCCTGAGACGACTTCCCCCGTTTCAGGTTCGGCACGGGTGAGGACCAGACGACGAGGGACCAAATGCGAAGGCCAGCGCACGACCCAGCGTGCGCTCGCCCTAGGCCTGAGGAACCGAAGCAGTACCGCCGGCACCCAACCGGAGCTGCTCGCTGAGACACCTCGTCCGCCCAGCAACCGCCTGCACGCACTCAAAATTCAGTCACCGCAGTCATCGCAGTCATCGCAGTCACCGCAGTCACCGCAGTCACCGCAGTCATATCCGTTACATGCGTTACCGGTCCATCGGCCAGTCGACAGCTTCGCGATCCACTCAGTTTTCAGCACCGCCAGATTTCAGACCGACCCAGTTCCAGAATCACCAGTCGAATCGCCGCATCGTTGAAAGGTCGCCCATGGTTGACGAGCACGTACCAGTGCTGGCCGATCGGGTTTCTTCGTTGTTGGGTCCGGCGCTGGTTGCGGTCCGGCAGGGCCTCACCCCGCCGGTAAGCGGACCGATTCTGGTGGATTGCACCCTGGGCCTGGGGGGTCACACCACAGCCTTGTTGGCCGAATACCCGACTCTGCGGGTGATCGGCATCGACCGCGATCCGACCGCGTTGCAGATGGCCACCGAACGGGTCGGGGCTGCCGGTTTCGCCGATCGCTTCAGCCCGGCGCACGCTATCTACGACGAGATCGAGGACGTCCTCGCCGAGCGTGGAATCGCGGGCGTGCAGGGGATATTGTTCGATCTCGGTGTCTCGTCAATGC
>JBBSUU010000631.1:0-1806 GCA_038234115.1 Mycobacteriales bacterium | reverse complement strand
TGGGCAGCAGCCTGTTCCGCGCGTTCCCGCGCATCCGGATTCTTCTGGCGGGCTTGCGCCGACACCATCTGAGAAACCAACGCTGCCTCTCGATCTGCAGCGGTTCGGAAGGGACGCAGATGTCTGGGCTCGATGCCTGCCTCGACCAACTCGCCCACCGTGCGCGCCAAGATCGCAGCGTCCGCGTCGTAATAACCGCCAGGACCGGCGTGCAGAAGACCGAACTGCTCGATCTCGCTCAACGCGGCGGTCGAAAGACCGGACTCGACCAGCAGCTCGTCGCGGGTCATTCGGATCTGGGAGCTCATGGCGAACTCGGGAAGCTCCGACCCGCCGGCCACCGCGAGATTCCGGGGCAGGCGTGCGCCGGCACCGGATGGTTGCAGACCGCGATCAATGGCCTCGAGTTGATCCTTGATCACTTTCAGCGGAAGGTACTGATCCCGCTGCGCTCCTAGGACAAAACGCAACCGCTCCACATCGGCGTGGGAGAACTGGCGGTACCCCGCGGGGGTGCGTTGCGGGGTGACCAGGCCTTCGGATTCGAGAAATCTGATCTTCGAGATGGTGACGTCGGTGAATTCAGGTTTGAGGCGCGCCAACACCGCCCCGATACTCAGAACCGCACCCGTCGGGAGGCCCGCCGCGGTCATGATCCGCTGTTGTTCTCCGCTGGGCTTCCGATGAGGAAGACAAGCCGGAACTTGCCGATCTGCACCTCATCACCGTTGGCCAATGCAGAGGACTCAACGGCCTCACGATTGACATAGGTGCCGTTGAGGGAACCGGTGTCGGAGACCTCGAACCCGTCACTCGTCCTGGAAAATTCGGCGTGCCGACGGGAGACCGTCACATCGTCGAGGAAGATGTCGCTCTCCGGATGACGTCCCGCGGTCACTACGTCCTTGTCCAGCACAAAGCGTGAGCCGGCATTGGGTCCCCGCTTGACGACCAGCAATGCGGTTCCACTGGCCAATGAATCGAGGCCGCTCACGGCTTCTTCGGCGGGCTCGGTAGTGGATTCTGCTTCGGGCTCCCCCTGGCTCAACAAACCACTAGCGAAGATCGATGTCGATTCCACTGCGCTTTCGCGGTCGCTCTCCGTCACGCGGTACTCCCCTTATCCTCGCTCGCAACCCTGCGATGCTCAGTCAGACATTCAGGACAAACAAATAACCTGGGCAGCGCCTGCAGGTTGAAGCGCACCACTCAGGTGATGACCGTACCGTGCTGGGGCACCGCAGCGCACTGCCAGGGCGGGCCGGCCATCCCGGGCAACCGTTGCCGGGCAGACTTTATTCGCCGGTTACTTCGGCGTAGCTGTCGGCGTCCAGCAGTTCATCAACGGCCCCGGCGTCCTCGATCTCGAGCTCGAACATCCAGCCCTCGCCGTACGGATCGGAGTTGACCAACTCGGGCGTCGACTCCAATGCCTGGTTGCGGCTGACAACGGTGCCGGACAGCGGTGTGAACAACTCCGACACCGACTTCGTCGATTCCACTTCACCGACCGAGTCACCAGCGCTGATGCCGGCCCCCACATCGGGCAGCTGCACATAGACAATGTCCCCCAGCGCGGCCTGGGCGAAGTCGGTGATACCGATCCTGACCACACCTTCGGCACCCGTTCGCACCCATTCGTGTTCCGCGCTGTATCGCAGTTCTTCAGGAATCACTGGTCTGACCTCTCGGGCTTTCTGGATTTTGGATTTGATGGTTCTGATCACCAACATCGGTGATCCTCAAACTCACTCGTCGGCCGGCCGGAATTACTTCCTGCCGGCATCATCAAAGCTGGGGATTCCG
>JBBSUU010000630.1:0-1809 GCA_038234115.1 Mycobacteriales bacterium | reverse complement strand
TGCACCGGCCGCCCTCTGTGGACCGAAGAGATATCAAACGGCCGCGATTTCCTCTTTCAACGCCAGAACGAAAGCGTCGACATCTTCCTCCGTGGTATCCCAGGCGCACATCCAACGCACCGATCCGGTAGCGACATCCCAGTCATAGAAGGGGAAGTGCTGACGCAAACGATCGGCTACCCCGGCCGGCAGGATGGGGAAAACCGCGTTGGCTCCCGGCCGCCGGTTCAGCACGACGCCATCCATCTCATGGACCGCCTCATACAGTCGCAGCGCCATCGCGTTGGCGTGCGTGGCCGAGCGCAACCAGAGGTCACCTTCCAACAGGGCGATCAGCTGAGCTGAGATGAACCGCATCTTGGACGACAACTGCATGTTCATCTTGCGCAGGTACTTGAGACCGGTTGACGACTCCGGGTTGAGCACCACGATGGCCTCCCCCAGAAGAAGCCCATTTTTTGTGCCGCCGAACGACAGCACATCCACCCCGACATCCGTGGTGAAGGCGCGCATCGGGAGGCCGAGGGTGGCTGCGGCATTGGCGATTCTGGAACCGTCGAGATGGACGGTCAATCCGAGGGAATGGGCGTGATCACAGATTGCCCGGATCTCTGCGGCCGAGTACAGGGTTCCCACCTCGGTGGACTGGGTGATCGACACCACGCACGGCTGGGCACGGTGCTCATCGCCGAAACCAAATGCTTGCCGATCGATCAACGCCGGGGTCAACTTGCAGTCGGGGGTGGGTACGGTGAGCAGCTTGATGCCGGCCACCCGCTCGGGCGCGGCGTTCTCGTCGGTGTTGATGTGGGCGGCTTCGGCGCAGATCACGGCGCCCCATGGTGGCAGCATCGACTGCAGCGAAAGAACATTCGCGCCGGTGCCGTTGAATACCGGGAAGGCCTGAACTCCGGCGCCGAAGTGATCGGCGAAGACCTCCTGCAGGCGGGCGGTGTAGACGTCGTCGCCATAGGAGATCTGGTGTCCGCCATTGGCCTGCGCGATTGCGGTCAGGACCTCCGGATGGACGCCGGCGTAATTGTCGGAGGCAAAGCCGCGCTGATTTTCATTATGCAAAGTAGTCATTGAACAGATTCTTCCACCAGTTGAAGCGGAGCCGAGACAGGCTCAGGGCGCCAGCGAGATTTTGGCGCCATTGAGCGTGGCGGCTTCCCCGCCCCACAGGCCGACCGCGGCCGCGGCAACCTGGGTCACGTTGGTATAGCCGGAAAACGGCCGTGTTGGTTCGGCGGCCTGCTGCTGGTCGGTCACCAGCGCCTTGATCACAAAGGTGACCGCGGCGGCGGTCTGGGGTAAAGGATCGACTTTTCGCCCGGATTGGGCCTTCCGAAACGAATCAGCCACGGCCGCGACCCAGGCTTCGGCGGCGGCTTTGGCCGTGGCGTAATTGGCGTTGCCGGCAGTGGGAGTAGCCGCCGCTGTAGCGCTGACGATGACAACCCGGCCGGCCTCGGCAGCGAGCAGTTGATCATGGAAGGCTCGCGTGGTGTTGCGAAGGGTGTCGATCAATCCGGTGGAAAGGAATTCCCAATCGTCATCGGATTGACCGAGGAGCCCGCCGCCGCCGCGCCAACCACCGACCAGATGGATAAGTCCATCCACTCCGTCGAGGGTGGACGAAAGCTCCTGCACTGCAGCATAATCAGCCAGATCACACAGCCGTGCGTCAGCCGCGGGAAAATCTGCGATCAGCTGATCCAACCGCCCCTGATGGGAATCCAGCGCCACCACATCGGAACCGGCGGTCAAAAATGCGGCGCAGGCGGCGGGGCCCGGGCAGGCGGGGGC
>JBBSUU010000629.1:0-1814 GCA_038234115.1 Mycobacteriales bacterium | reverse complement strand
GAACAGAAGAACTGGTCCAGGGTCCGTGAACTCGTCGGCTACGAGCGCTTCGATACCGAGCGGGAATTGGAGCTTCTGAACCAGATTTGGGAACTGGACCGCGTCTTCACAAACTACCTGCTGCCCCAGCAAAAACTCGTCTCCAAGACCCGCCATGGTGCCAAAGTCACCAAGAAACACGACAAGCCAGCAACCGCGTATCAGCGGGCCAGCAGCTATCCCGGAATGCGCCAGCGTCCGATCATCAGCATGAATGCGCAGTTCAAGAAGATCCGTGTCATGGCATTGAGCCGGAAGATCTTTGCTCTGACCCGGATCCGCGAGTAGAAACTGAATCGATCGGCGCGTTAAAAAGATAAGTGTCCTCTGAGTTGCGATAATGCAGTTACCACACAAACATTATGCAAGCAGAAAAGGACACCTATCTGGTGGCAACAATACCCGGCAGGAAACGGCACCCAAAAGCAGACACGCGCAGCCCGCGCACCCGGCGGGTACGTCTCGGGGACCCGGACCACACGCTCACCCCGGCGGCAGGCATCGAGGTCATCCGCGAGGCCGACCGGGCCCTGGGCATCGCGGCGGCCCTGGATGCGGGCATCGGACCGATCAAGGAACGCAACCGCGGGCTATCCGGCGGACAGTTGCTGCTGTCGATGGCCTCGGCCCAGCTGGCCGGTGAGGACTTCCTGGTCGGTCTGGACCGGCGCCGCGCCGACACCGCCGCAGCGCAACTCGAACCGGTTCCCACCCCGGCCTCGACGACCGCGGCCGGGATCGCCAAACGCTTCGGCGCCGACCAGCTGGCCGGGATCGAGGCCGGTATCGGGACGATCAACACCACCATGATCGATCTGCTGGCCCCGGTGCGCCGGGCTTCCCTGTTGAAGGTCGCGACCATCGACGGTGACGCGACTGATGTCGAGGTCTACGGGCGGACCAAGGAGAAGGCGGAGCACGCCTATACCGGGGCGTTGACGCTGCGGCCCCATATCGGGTTCTGGGCCGAGGCCGGCGTGCCGCTGGCCGCGGAGCTGATGGGAGGCAACGATGACCCACGCTCCAACGCCGTCGAGCTGCTGGACCGCTCGATCACCGCCCTGCCCGCCTCGGTGGAGAGGATCCGGTGCAGGTGGGACGCCGGCTACTTCGCCGCACCCCTGGCCAGAGCGTGCATTCAGCGCGGGGTCGAGTTCGCGATCGGTGCCAAGCGCACGCCCGCGGTCATGAAGGCCGCCGCCGGACTGGGCCGCTACACCTGGAGTCCCGCGATCGGCATGGAAGACACCGAACTGGCCGTCATCGACTATCTGCCCGGGCCCTGGCCGGCGGATGCGGGCATCACGTGCATCGCCCGACGCACCCGCATCCCCGCCGGACGGATCCCCACCGCGAGGGCCCGCAAGCGCCGCACCATCGACAAGTTCCAGCTCGCCCTGGCGTTGGAGGGCCGGATCGATGAGGTCTACGGGTACTCCTTCATCCTGACCAACCTGGATGTCTGTGACGAGGAGAAGCTCGCCGAGGTCGAGTACTGGTACCGGCACCGCACCGACATCGAGGAGCTGAACCGCAACGCCAAACACGGCGCCGCCATGCGACACATGCCCTCGGCCCACCACCGGGTCAATAGCCTCTGGATGTGGGCGGGATTGCTCGGTTGCGCCATCTCGGCATGGATCCAGGAAATCACCGGCATCGACCGCGGCAACGGACGCGGGCGCAGGACCGTAGCCCGGCTGCGACGGGAACTGGTCACCATTCCCGGCCGGATCACCCGCCGCGGCGGGACCATCTTCCTGCGCCTGCCACCG
>JBBSUU010000628.1:0-1824 GCA_038234115.1 Mycobacteriales bacterium | reverse complement strand
GGCAAATTATTGACCAAATTGGCCAATACCGCGCCGAAGGCAGCTACCGCCAACAATGACAACAGATCCACTCCGGTGGGGAGCAAGTCGGCGACCGCGGTTTCGATGCCGTGGCTGGTGGCCCCGACCACCACGACGGACAGGCCGACCACGAACAGCAGGAATGGCAGGTTCGCTTCCTGAAGAATGCGGAGCAGCCCTACCTGCCCGCGAATCAGCGCCCGCCCGGCCATCACGATCGCCCCTGCGACGGCCACCCACACCGCCGCGACATCGAACACGGGCGAGACGGCGAAGCCGGCCAGGACCAGACCCAGAATGCCCAACGAAACTCGGGGCGGATTCGTTTTGTCCAGGGCTGTTCCAATTGCGGGCGCCGTCGCGACCAGATCGCGGCGAAAGAACCATCTGAAGATTCCGTACTCAACCCCCACCGCAACCAGCCACGGCAACACCATCAATCCGGTAAACCCGAGGAAGGAAATGCCAGCGGCCTGAAAGGCCAACAGATTGGTCAGGTTGGACACCGGCAGCAAGAGCGACGCCGAGTTTGACAGGTGTGCGCTGGCATACAGATGGGGTGCCGCCGGGAGTTTGAGTCGATTGACCGTGGTGAGAATCGCCGGGGTCAGCAAAACCACCGTCGCATCCAGACTGAGCAGAGCGGTGGTGAGGGCGGCGGCAATGAACACGAGCATCAGCAACCGCTGGGCTGAACCACGGCTACCGCGGCCGAGTGATTTACCCAGCCAGTGGAAGACGCCGTCAGCGTCGGCAAGATAGGCAATCACCAGGGTGGCGGCCAGAAATATCAGCGTGGGTCCGATCTCGGCCACCGAATTCAAGGCCTGGGCCGGTGTTGCCATTCCCAGAAGGAGGATCAAGCCGGCCGCCGGAACTGCCGCTATCGCCTCCGGCAAGCCACGGGGACGCAGAACCGCAAAACCGAGGACTCCGAGCAATACCAGCACTCCGACAATGCTTGCGGCGACTCCTGTCAGTTCGGGCACGATCGATCACCCTACTGGTCACGCCCCTAGCTGAGGCGCAGGCCCGGCACGCCGGAAATGGCTGCCGGGCCTGGGTAAAGCTCTACTCGAGACTTAGATCAAACCCAATTCGCGGATTGCATCGCGCTCTTCCGTCAGTTCAGCGACAGAAGCACTGATCTTGCCCTGCGAGAAGTCATCGATGTCCAGATCCTGGACGATCTCCCAGTCGCCACCCGTCGATGTCACCGGGAATCCGGAAATGAGGCCCTCCGGTACACCGTAGGAACCATCGGACACGACGCCGGCAGACGTCCAGTCGTCCTCCGCAGTGCCCAGCACCCAGGAATGGACGTGATCGATGGCCGCGTTGGCCGCCGAAGCTGCCGATGAGGCACCTCTAGCATCGATGATGGCCGCGCCCCGCTTGGCCACGGTGGGGATGAAAGTGCTTTCGAGCCAATCCCGATCAACCTGCTCGGCGACCGGACGACCACCGAACTGCGCTCGGAAGAGGTCCGGGTATTGGGTGGCCGAATGGTTGCCCCAGATCGTCATATTGCTGATGTCGGAAACTGAGACGCCAAGTTTCTGCGCAGCCTGCGTCAGCGCCCGATTGTGGTCCAGACGCATCATGGCGCTGAAGCGGCCCGCCGGAATGTCCGGCGCATTCTGCTGGGCGATCAAAGCGTTGGTGTTGGCCGGGTTTCCGACCACCAGCACCCGGATGTCGTCCGCGGCATTGTTGTTGATCGCCAATCCCTGTGGCTTGAAGATGCCGCCGTTGGCAGCGAGCAGGTCACCACGCTCCATCCCCGGGCCGCGCGGGCGGGCG
>JBBSUU010000627.1:0-1833 GCA_038234115.1 Mycobacteriales bacterium | reverse complement strand
CGACAACCTCACGCTTGGCGCTGCCGCCACCGGGCATCGATACTTCGTCGACGCGGACGCGAGCAATTTTGCCCTCGAAGACGCGCTCTGAGTTCAGGACGGTGAAGACCGGCACCTCGCGGGAAGACACGGTTGCTAGCCCACCGTCACTTCGGCGGGCACCACAGCGGGCGTCTCGTCGTCGGAGCCGTCCATCGGCAGCCGCTCGGATTTCAGGTAGTCCAGTGCGGCCCGGATGAATGCCGAGAAGAGTGGGTGTGGCCGGGTTGGACGCGATTTCAGTTCCGGATGTGCCTGGGTGGCGACGTAGAAGGGATGCAGTTCCCGATCCAACTCGACGAACTCCACCAGGTGTCCGTCCGGGGAGGTTCCGGAGATCCGCAGGCCGGCCAGCTCCAACGCCGGGCGGTACTTGTTGTTGACCTCATAGCGGTGCCGGTGTCGTTCGGAAATCATCGTCTCGCCGTAGATCTGGGCGACCAGCGAGCCTTCGACCAGGGCAGCCGGGTAGGCCCCGAGCCGCATGGTGCCGCCCATGTCGCGTTCACCGGCGATGACGTCGGTCTGATCAGCCATCGTGGAGATCACCGGGTCCGCCGCGTTCGCATCGAATTCTGCGGAGTTGGCGCCGCCGAGGCCGGCCAGGTTGCGAGCGGTCTCGATCACCATGCACTGCAGACCCAGGCACAGGCCCAGGGTCGGGATCTTGTTCGTTCGGGCGTAGGTCAGCGCCCCCAGCTTGCCCTCGATTCCGCGAACACCGAAACCACCGGGAACCAGGACGCCCTGGACATCGGACAGCGCCGCCGCCGCGCCGGCCGGAGTCAGTGCGTCATCGGATGGCACCCACTTGATTTCGACCTTGGTGTAGTTGCCGAAACCACCGGCGCGCAGCGCCTCGGTGACCGACAGGTAGGCATCCGGGAGGTCGATGTACTTACCCACCAAGGCAATCCGGACCGTCTCGGTCGGCTTGTGGACGCGGTCCAGCAAGCCGCCCCAAACGGTCCAGTCGACATCGTGGAAGGACAGGTTCAGCCGTCGCACCACATAGGCATCCAAACCCTCGGTGTGCAGGACCTTCGGGATGTCGTAGATGGACGGCGCATCGGGGCAGGACACCACGGCTTCCAGATCGACATCGCACATCATCGAGATCTTGGCCTTCATGCTGTCCGGGATCTCGCGGTCGCTGCGGCAGACCAGCGCATCGGGTTGGATACCGATATTGCGAAGCGCGGCAACGGAATGCTGGGTCGGTTTGGTCTTCAGCTCGCCGGACGGCGCCAGATACGGGATCAGCGACACGTGCAGGAAGAAGACGTTGTCCCGGCTGAGGTCATGACGGACCTGGCGGGCCGCTTCCAGGAACGGTAGCGACTCGATATCGCCAACGGTGCCGCCAATTTCGGTGATTACCACATCTGGACGACGACCTGCAGAATCCGGCGCCGACATCGCAAGCATCTGCTCTTTGATCTCATTGGTGATGTGCGGAATGACCTGAACGGTGTCCCCCAGGTACTCACCACGGCGTTCCCGGGCGATCACGCGGGAGTAGACCTTGCCGGTGGTGACGTTGGCGTCTGCGGTTAACTCGCGGTCGAGGAATCGCTCGTAGTGCCCGATATCCAGATCGCACTCGGCGCCGTCCTCGGTGACAAAAACTTCACCGTGCTGGAACGGATTCATAGTGCCCGGATCCACGTTGATGTAAGGGTCGAGTTTCTGCATCGTCACCCGCAATCCACGGGAGGTGAGGAGCTGGCCAAGGCTTGAAGCCGTGAGACCTTTGCCCAGCGAAGAGGCCACCCCACCGGTGACGAAGATGTG
>JBBSUU010000626.1:0-1849 GCA_038234115.1 Mycobacteriales bacterium | reverse complement strand
TGATCCGACCTGAGGATGAAGAGCTGTTACGACGCGATCTGCGACCGGCCGACGTCTGGGGAATCGGCGCTAAAACACTTTCGCGGCTCAAGGTTCTCGGAGTGATACGGCTGGCTGACCTGGACCGGGTACCGGACGCCGAGTTACAACAAACTTGCGGCAAGGCAATGGCCAAGCGGCTTGACGGAATTCGCAACGGCACCGACGACGCGATTGTCCGGTCGCAACGAAGACGAACCAGTTTCACCTCAGAAGGGACCACGGCGGGTTACGCGCGCGCGGACTGGACACCCCTCACATTGCTCGAAGCATGCCTGGAACGGGTCTGCCGCCGAGCTCAGCGAGCCGGACTCGTCGGCTCTCGCCTCACCCTGACACTGCGCCCGCATCATCCGACCCGGCCTCTGCTGCTCCATCTGACCTGCGCTGATGCGAATTCTCAGGTGCTCACCTGGCTCCCCCCGGCCATCGACCTGATGACTCGTGATCCAATCCCGCGACTGACCGGGCTCAGCGTCACCCTCGCCGGACTCATTCCGGTTGATCAGCTTGCGGAAACCCTGTTCTGAAATACCGATCTGGAAATTCTGACCCCCATGACGACCGGGTGTCAACGATCACCGGACAACAGCAGTTGATCTCATTTCAACGACGCAGCGACCGGTTGATCCGGGCCGCTGGCCGAATGCGGTGGTCGCTTTGGGACGGAACCGAAAGTCCGGTCTCGACATCCTCGGTCTACTTATTTTGCCCGGATACTGCGATAGCTACCGCAGATTCACCAATCGCGTCGATAAAAAATGCTCGTGCAGGTGGCCGCAGCCGGTCGATGTCGAATCCGGACTCTGTCATCCGTCTTCTGAGTGTGGCAGGGTGCCACCGAAGAGAGAGGGGTCGGTATGACGACTTACGCATACTTCATTCATGAGGGTGACTGGGACAGCGACGCGTACCTGCCGATGGCGGGTGAAACGCCGGTGGCCCTGACCGAGCGACTCGGGGAGGATTACACCGGCCATGCCGGTTTCGCCGCAGTGGTCCAGCGTCTTGGCGGCGCTATCGTCGGCGGGCAGGCCCTGCACAACGCGCGTTACGGCGGTTTTGTCCAGCCGGGCAAGGCAGGTCGCGAGGAAGCGGACGCTGTCTGGACCGACGGTGCCAACCCTGAGCTCACCGAGGTCGTCACCGGTTTTTACCTGATCGAGGTGGCCGATGACGAGAGCGCCAGACGTATTGCCGCGCATGTACCGACCGGCGGGCGCGTGGAATGGCGGCGGATTTTCCCGATGGAGTGAGGTGGTTGCTCCCCCCATGCTGGGATGATCTTCCGGTGGAACTCTCCCGCGCAGCATTCACCGACGCCTGGCCCCAAGTTGTGCGCGCTCTGGTCAACGCGACCGGCTCGCTCGACGACGGGGAGGATTTAGCCGCTGAGGCATTTGCTCGGGCCAGCGCGCTTGCCGAGCCTCCCAGGTCGCTCGTCGTCTGGTGTATTGCGGTAGGGCGACGTGCCGGCATCGACGCCGTACGGCGCCACCACACCGAGTGTGCGCACCGGCCCCAATTGTGGGAGCAAACCCGAACTTCGGCGCCGGCCCTGGATGACCGGGTGGCGCTGCTGTTCATCGCCTGCGACTATGAGTTATCGGCCACCTCGCGCATGGTCTTGGCGATGCGGATCGTGCTGGGGATGGATATCGACAGCATCGCCGCCCATCTCGGCCTCGAGCGTTCCGCCGCTGCTGCCAGACTCACCCGTGCGAAACGAGTCCTTGCCCAGCGGCAGGGCGGCTTCGGGATGCCCACCGGTCAGCAGATGCAACAGCAAATCCCGGTGGTGCTGGCCTGT
>JBBSUU010000625.1:0-1854 GCA_038234115.1 Mycobacteriales bacterium | reverse complement strand
TTCGGCCGCTCGGACACGCCTCCGTTGGGAGATGCTACTGGCTTGCCGTCAGAGTTCCCAAACCGAAGAAGCGGGCGGGTCGATCAGCTCGCGCCGCCACACCATCAATGAAAAAACGGCTACGCGGTGAGTGGGTCCACTCACCGCGCAGCCGATGTGGCCGACCAACTAGCGCATGAACGCCTGCGGAGCTCCGGAGTCCACCGGTACCAACAGCCCGGTGGTGACCGGCAGCGTGCCGTTCGTCAGTGCCAGCACGGCAGCGGCAATGTGCTCCGGCAACACCTCCTGCTTCAATACGGTCCGCTGGGCGTAGAACTTGCCCAGATCCTGCTCGTCGACGCCGTAGGTGGCCGCTCGGGAAGCACCCCAGCCGCCGGCAAAGATACCGGAACCACGCACGACACCGTCCGGGTTGATTCCGTTGACGCGAACACCGATCTCACCGAGTTCGGCAGCCAGCAAACGCACCATGTGCGCCTGCGCGGCCTTGGCCGAAGAGTAGGCAATATTGTTGGGGCCGGCAAAGACCGCATTCTTGGAGCAGATGTTGATGATATCGCCGCCGAGCTTTTGCGCACGCAGGGTCGGCTCAGCCACCTTGGCCAGCAGGAACGATCCACGAGGCATGATCTGGTACTGCAGATCCCAGTCCTCCAGCGTGGTGTCCCCTATCGAACCGGCGCGAGTGATCCCGGCGTTATTCACCACGATGTCCACCCCACCGAAGCCGAGAATCGCCTTGGCATAACCGGCTTTCACCGCTTCGAAATCGGCGACGTTCATCTCGACCCCGATGGCCTTGTCCGGGCCTCCGAGGTCGAGGGCCACCTGCTCGGACTTCTCCAGATTCAGGTCGGCGATGATGATGTTCGCGCCGTGCTCGGCCAGCAACGAGGCAGTGGCCAAACCAATACCCGAAGCTGCACCGGTGATCAGAGCAATCCTGCCCGCCAATGCTTTCGGTGCCGGCCGGCGCTTGAGCTTGTCCTCCTCCAGTTGCCAGTACTCGACGGCGAACTTGTCCGCCTCGCTGATCGGTGCGTACTTGGAGACGCCTTCGGCGCCAAACATCACGTTGATGGCGTTGACGTAGAACTCGCCGGCAATACGGGCGGTCTGCTTGTCGCCGCCGAAGGAGAACATGCCGACGCCGGGGACCAGGATGATCGCCGGATCGGCGCCTCGGATGGCCGGGGACCCGGGCAACGCGTTGCGGTCGTAGTAGCCCTGGTACTCCACGCGGTACTCGGCGTGCAGTTCTTCCAGTCGGGCCACGACCTCATCGATCGGTGCATCGACCGTAGTATCCAGCAGCAACGGACGGACCTTGGTGCGCAGGAAGTGGTCGGGGCAGGAGGTCCCGAGTGCCACCAACTGCGGCGCATTCTCGCGGGAGAGGAAATCGAGAACCACATCGCTGTCGGTGAAATGGCCGACCTGCCGTCTGTCGGCCGAGGCCACCGCCCGCAGGTGCGGGAAGAGTTCGGCGGCGCGGGCGGCGCGGGCCTGCGGTTCCAGAGTGACGCTGGCTGCCTCTACGGCGCCGAACGGCTCGGCGATCGAGTTTGCCGCCAGATACGCGGCGGCATCATCGATGATCTGCAGAGAACGCTGCTCGACCTCATCGGAAGTGGTTCCCCACGCGGTCAAACCGTGACCGCCGAGTACAGCGCCGATGACCTTGGGATCGGCGGCGATGGCAGCCATCGCTTTACCCAGTTCCCAACCGGGACGCTTCCAGTCGACCCAGGCGACGGTGCCGCCCCAGATCTTCGCCACCAGTGCGGGACCATCTGCAGCGCAGGCGATCGCGATCACCGAATCCGGATGCAGGTGGTCGACGTGGGCGTA
>JBBSUU010000624.1:0-1860 GCA_038234115.1 Mycobacteriales bacterium | reverse complement strand
ACGGTCCAGACGGTGAAGAACGCTCCGATGACCAGTGCGGAGATCGCGAACAGCAGCAGCCGCATCAGTTGCAGGGAGCCGTTTTCGGAGGTGTAGGAGCCAATGGCCGACAGTGAATCTGCTGGGGTCACGGTGGTGGTGCCCAGTTGCTGGTCGGCCAGGGTCAGGTCGGCATTGTTGGTGCGCAGAGCAATGACGCTGGCCGTATCGGCCGGTTGGCCGGACTGCGGCCGGTCGGCCATCGCGGTCCAGATCAGCGGTGCATGGGAGAATTCATCAGTTCCGGTTACCGCGGCGACGGTGACGGTTTTACCGGCCAACTCGATCCGGTCACCGGCGGCGACAGTGAGCGCGTCGGCGGCTTTGGTGGTGAGGACGATGTTGCCGGGGGACACCTGGGGGGCCAGCGTCGAGCCGGGGTTGATGGCGAAGACGGCAACCCCGGTGGTGCGGTCGCCGCTGCTGATCCGGCTCATCGAGATACTGATGGGATCAGCCCGGTCGACACCGGGCATCTTCGCCCACTCGGCCTGGACCTGCGGGTTGAGGGTGGAGTCGGTGAAGGACAGGTCTTGTCCCTGCGCCGGGGCGGAGAACACCAGGTGATCGGCGTCCAGATCGGTGATGGCCGAGGTGTTGCCCCGGCCCAGGCCGGCGGTGAGACCGGATAGCAGGACCACCAGCAGGGTAATAAGAGTGACAACCGCGCCCATCAGGGCGAAGCGACCTTTGGCGAAACGTAGATCTCGGATGGCGACGAACACGCCGTTTCCTTTCCTGACATAGAGCCGGCCTGCGTCGATGGCAGAAAACCGGAGGGTGTCGCTGTCTGCGGCAACACCCTCAACAATCCTCATTTCCGCGCGTCGGGGCATCGTCGAAAGGACCGGTCCTGTGCGGTCAGAAGGTGCACCGGAGGATCAAACTTTTGATGGATGCGCGCAGCGAGACGGCATCTAGGCTGGAGGCAACATGACCAATTCCACCGCCGCCCCTCCCCTGGCTGTGCCAACTATGCTGCGGTGGTGCATGCATCTGTTGGTCGCCGGGTTGTTACTGCTGACCGGGGTGCGGGCCCTGCTCGCCTCCGGGCATCAGGCAGTGGGCACGGTGGTGCTTGTCGTTGTGATCGGCATCGTTTATGCGGCCGGGGACCGGTTGCCGGTCATCGGTCGATCCCCGGCAGCGGCCGCCGGCTGGCTAAGTGTGCTGTTGTTGGGTTGGCTGGGGTTGTTGTTCCTCACCCCTGATGCGATTTATCTGGCTTTCCCGTGGTTCTTCCTGATCCTGCATCTGTTGCCCCGCCGGTTCGGACTGCTGCTCCTTGTGGTCACCACCGCTGCCGCGATCGGTGGATTCGTCTGGCACCAGGAAACTTTCAAGGTGGCGATGGCCATTGGGCCGATTCTGGGTGCCGGCGTGGCCATCGCCACCGTCTGGGGTTATCAGGCGTTGCAGACTGAATCCGAACAGCGCCGCCGGTTGATCGACCAACTGCAAATGACCCGCAGTGAACTTGCCGTCGCCGAGCGGCAATCCGGGGTGTTGGCCGAACGGGAACGGCTGGCCCGGGAAATCCACGACACCCTGGCCCAGGGACTGTCCAGCATTCAACTGCTGCTCCGCGCTGCCGGGCGAGACCTGGCCCGAGGCACCGATACCGGCCGCGCTCCGGAACTGATCGAACAGGCCCGGTGCACCGCTGGAGAAAACCTCACCGAGGCCCGACGCTTCGTCGCAGCGTTGGCTCCGCGAGATCTGCATCAGAGGTCGCTGGTCGCGGCGCTGCAACGGCTGTGCAACACCAAGTCGCAGCAGCTGGGCATCCCAATCGATTTCCGTCAGGAGGGCGATCCGATT
>JBBSUU010000623.1:0-1871 GCA_038234115.1 Mycobacteriales bacterium | reverse complement strand
CGGCCCCGCGAAAAGTCCTGCTGGAGCTGGGGTCCAATGCGGCCCTGATCGTTGCCGACGATGCCGACCTGACCGCTGCCGTTGATGCGGTGATTCGCGGCGGATTCTATGCCAGCGGTCAGGCCTGTATCTCGGTGCAGCGGGTGGTGGTGCTGGAGGCCGTTGCCCAGGAATTCGAGATCGCCCTGACTGCCAGGATGTCCGAGGTGCGGGTGGGTGATCCGCGGGCGCCGGAGACCAGGGTCGCTCCGTTGATCGATGTGCGGTCCACCGATCGGGTGATGACCTGGTTGGCCGAGGCGGTTGACGCCGGGGCTCGGGTGTTGGCCGGGGGCCGCCGACAGGGTCGATCGATCACTGCGACCCTGCTGGCCGACGTCCCTGCCGAATCGAAGGTGTGGTCTCAGGAGATCTTTGGCCCGGTGGTATGTCTGACCACCGCACCGGATCTGGCCACCGCCGTTGAGGTGGTCAATGCCTCCCGTTACGGTCTGCAGGCTTCGGTGTATACCCGCAGCCTGGCAACGGCATTCTCCGCGATCCAAGGATTGGACGTCGGCGGTGTGGTGGTGAACGAGATCCCCGGCTTTCGATCAGACATCATGCCCTACGGCGGCGTGAAGGATTCCGGGATCGGTCGCGAGGGCCCCCGGTTTGCCATCGAGGAGTACATGGTGACCAAGATGGCCATCATCCGACCGGCTTGACCATCTGCTAGCGAGGAGTTCACCAAAGATGGATTACACCAGGTTATTCCAGTTCGACGGTCGACAGGCGATTGTGATCGGCGCCGGCAGCGGGATCGGTCGCGAAGCTGCGCTGGCGCTGGCCGCGCACGGCGCTTCGGTGGTGTGCGCCGACCGGGACGCAGCAGCGGCCGCGACAACTGCGGGGATGATCGGCGACTCGGCACAGCTGCTCGAGTTGGATGTCCTTGACGCGGACGCCGTTCAAGCAGCCGCCGAGAAGTACAGCACCGCAAGTATTTTGGTCTTCACCGCTGCCACCAACGTACGCAAACGGATTGCTGATTACACCCGAGCGGAATTCGATCGGGTGGTGAACCTCAATCTGGGTGCATCTTTCAGTTTGCTCAAAGCATTCGGTCCGGCGTTCGCCTCGCGCGGCGGCGGCAGCATCATTGGCTTCAGTTCGATCAGGGCGCAGACGGTGGAACCGGGTCAGGGGGTCTATGCGGCCACCAAAGCCGGTCTGGTGCAACTGCTTCGAACGGCGGCCGCGGAGTTCGGTCCGGCCGGTGTTCGGGTCAATGCGGTGGCGCCCGGTGTCGTCGAGACGCCGCTCACGGCGCAGATTCAACAAAATGAGCAGTGGTATCGGGCCTACGCTGAGAAGAGCGCGCTGGGACGTTGGGCGCAGCCCAGCGAACTGGCCGGCGCTGTCGTGTTCTTGGCTTCCGAGGCGGCATCATTTGTGACCGGCTCGGTGGTCACCGTCGACGGGGGTTGGACCGCGATTGATGGCAGATTTGATCCCCCGCCCAGTAGCTGAGTCGCTGGCAATACAAAAGCGGCGGTGCCTGGAATGTCAGCCACCGCCGCTCTTGTCGTAGTACGGCTGTAGACGGTTATCCTGCGGTGTGCTGGTCGGCGACATCCAGGGCCAGATCCAGAATCGCCAGACCGGCGCGCGCCTGATCCGGTGTGATGATGCACGGCGGCACCACGTGAATCCGGTTGAAATTGGCGAACGGCAAGAGACCGTTGGATTTACAGGTGGCGATGACAGCGTCCATTGCCGGGCTGGAGGATCCATAGGGGGCCAGGGGCTCCCGGGTCTGCTGATCACGAACGAGCTCGATGGCCCAGAAGACACCCGATCCGCGGATTTCTCCAATGCTCCGGTGCTTT
>JBBSUU010000622.1:0-1887 GCA_038234115.1 Mycobacteriales bacterium | reverse complement strand
GACAGCTCCGCTCAGCCGGATGGCGATTTTAATGACCTGATTGTTGTGTGCGTGCCGGAGGAGGATGATCTGATTTCACCACAAGCAGGGGTGGACCGACCGGACCTCTCAATTCCTGAGCAGTGGGTCAATTTCGATAGGGACCACAATGTTTGAGCGCGATTCCCAGGCTGAGGAAGACATGTTCCGTAGTTGCTAATTCTTGTACTCTTTTGGCCCCTTTTCAGCGCATGCGCTGTGCAACGAGCGATCCGCGTCTGGACGGTATCTCTGGCACCCTCCTGTTTGACGACCTCGGTCAGACGAACACCGGAGTGCAGTAGCCCAGTGTCACCGTTTTCGCGGTTGAGGATATAAATTGATCACCCAGCGGAACTGGCATCTGCGCTCAACTTACCGCTCGGCCAGCAGCATTTCGACCAGCTGACTCCAGTGGCGAGATCTCAGGTCTCCTCGTAGTTCTGGGTCCTGGTGGGATCGGTGATTCGGTCGATCCATTCCTCGAGAAGGCTGATTTCGCGTGCGGTCAACGCCGCTGTTGTCCGCAGCGCCGAGCGAACATGCAGAGCTGCGCTGATCAGGTCCGGTTTGACGACGGTCGGCGGACTCGTGGTGATGGTGCTGATCAACGATTCCCGGGCCAAGGAGGAGATTTCCAGGTCCCGGGCCTGTTCTTCAGTGCCGATGAGGGTGAGCGCTGTGCCGCGGGCGCCGGCCTGTAAAAGTTGAGAGGCATGCTTTTCGGCCAGTCTCAGTCGGCCTGCTTCGGCGACGCGCCGGATGCGGTGACCGAGCATTTCGGCGGCTTTTGCCGCTGCCGGTGGCAGCGGGCCCGGCCGCGGTTGGCCGTAGGTCAGGACGTAGAGCGTGGGCTCGTCAAGAGCGAATTGCACATGGAGATCCCAGCCCCGGCGCAACCCATCGACCGGATCGGCGCAGGGCGGTCCGACGGCCAGACTGCGGGTGTAGGTGTCGAAGCCATGCGCGGCCGCTGCGTCGATCAGTCCTTCTTTATGACCGAAAATGCGATAAATCGTGGGTGCCTGAACACCGGCAAGTCGACATACGGCGCGGGTGGACAACTTCTCCCCGTGGTGGTCCACCATCAATTCCAGAGCCGCTTGGATGATGCGGGTCCGGGTGCGGTGTTCCCCTTCCGGGGCGACTTCGTCGTGTCCACCAGTGGCCATGACCAACAAGCTAACAGCTGCCGCAGCCCGCAGAATCACAGCGTTAACGTTTATCAGTTAGCGCCTTGGGTATCAGATCCGGCGGATGGTTCCTGCCCACGCGGGACCACCGCGAAGCGGAGGCACCTGTGCAGATCAACAGACGAAATTTCTTTGGTGTGGCGGGCGCAGTCGCGGCGCCGCTGGTGCTGGCCGGATGTGGTTTTACCAAATCAGACCCCGCCGCGCAGGCCGATGGTAATTCGCTGACCTTCACCACTTGGGGGACCGACAGTGAACTCGCCGGCTTCACCTCGGCGATCGCCGGTTTCGAGGCAGCCAATTCGGGTGTCAAGGTGGCACTGAATTCGGTGCCCTATGCGCAGATGTTCACCAACATCGATGCTCAGTTGCAGGCCGGAAACCCGCCGGATATTTTCCGTGTTCCGTACTACACCTTTGGCCGATATGCCGGCAGTGGTCAATTGCTGGACCTCAGCTCTCACGTCGACAAGGCGTTCGGTGACCGTTTCACCCCGGCGGCGTGGGCCGCGATTCAGAACACGGCCAAGCCCTTCGGGGTGCCACATCACACAGATACCTCGGCAATCCTCTACAACAAAGTAATTTTCGAGGCTGCCGGAATCAAATCTGTGCCTACCGAACTCGAGAAGGCATGGACCTGGGACGAGTTTTCGCAAGTGTTGAAGACGCTGCG
>JBBSUU010000621.1:0-1892 GCA_038234115.1 Mycobacteriales bacterium | reverse complement strand
GACGCCGTTCAACCGGCACTGGAAGCCGCGCTCTACTACTCGTTCCTGATGACCCTGCTCATCGTCTTCGGCTTGTCCTTCGAACTGCCACTGTTCTTGATCGCGCTGAACATCATCGGCGTGCTCAAGGGCAAGCAGATGGCCAAGTGGCGCCGATACGCGATCTTCGCGATCTTCGTTTTCGCCGCGCTGGTGGTGCCGGGCAACGACCCGATCACGATGCTGGCGCTGGCCCTGGCGCTGACGCTGCTCTACGAGGTCAGCCTGCAGTTCGCCAAATTCAACGACAAGCGCAAGGGTCGCGCCGAGGCCGAGGCCTACGCGGAGTTGCCCGATGACGAGGCTTCCCCCGATCCGACTCAACCCTCGGCAACTCCCTGATGACTGATACCGATTCGCCGGCCGCCCGGTATCTGGCTTTCAAGGACCGGGCGAAGTACCCGGACCTGGGTGAGTTCCGCGCCGGGCTCTCCTTTGAACTTGATCCGTTCCAGGACCAGGGCTGTCGAGCGCTCGAAGACGGCAGGGGTGTGCTGGTGTGTGCCCCCACCGGCGCCGGTAAAACGGTGGTCGGGGAATTTGCCGTGTTCCGGGCGCTGGCACACGGCGGCAAGTGCTTCTACACCACACCGATCAAAGCGTTGTCCAATCAGAAATACTCCGATCTGGTGGCCCGTCATGGTGCTGATTCGGTCGGGCTGCTGACGGGGGATACGTCGATCAACTCGCACGCCCCGATTGTGGTGATGACGACCGAAGTCCTGCGGAACATGCTGTACGCGGACTCCCTGGACCTGGACGGTTTGACCTCGGTGGTGATGGACGAGATCCACGACCTGGCCGACAAGTTCCGCGGAGCGGTCTGGGAGGAAGTCATCCTGCACCTGGACTCCAATGTCCAACTGGTCGGTCTGTCCGCAACCGTCAGCAATGCCGAGGAGTTCGGCGCCTGGTTGCAGGAGGTCCGGGGGCACACCACCGTTGTGGTCGACGAACACCGGCCGGTTCCGCTCTGGCAACACATGATGGTCGGAAAACGGATGTACGACCTGTTCAGCTCGGCCACTCGCAATGACACCGGGCCGCAGGCGCAAACCCGGATCGATCCGGAATTGGCCAAGGCCGCCGCTGATGCCGAGTCCCGATTTGTGCGGTGGGGAGCCAACCGCGACTCCGGGAACGGCCGTAGCGGTGGTCAGCGAGGTACCAGGGGTGGGAACGACAATGCGCTGAACGGCTACCGGGCCCCGCATTTCCGCCCGCCGGCACGCGTCGACGTGATCGAAAAGCTCGATGGCAGTGGCCTTTTGCCGGCCATCACCTTCATCTTCTCGCGCGCCGGCTGCGACGCCGCCGTCGCGCAGTGCGTGAAATCCGGGATGCGGCTCACCACCGAGACGCAACGCGCCGCAATCCGGTCTGTGATCGATCGCCGGGCTGCCGAGTTGCCGCAGGCAGATCTCGCGGTCCTGGGCTATTGGGAGTGGCGGGAGGCATTGGAACGCGGTATCGCCGCTCACCATGCCGGTCTGTTGCCGGTCTTCAAGGAAACCGTCGAGGAGCTATTTGTGGCCGGCCTGGTGAAGGCCGTGTTTGCCACCGAAACCCTGGCGCTGGGTATCAATATGCCGGCCCGGACGGTGGTACTGGAGAAACTGACGAAGTACAACGGTGAGGGCCACGCCGATCTGACAGCGGGGGAGTACACGCAGCTCACGGGTCGGGCCGGCCGCCGGGGCATCGACGTCGAAGGCCATGCCGTGGTGCTGTGGTCGCCGGGCATGGATCCACGTGCGGTGGCCGGGCTGGCCTCCAAGCGGCTCTACCCGCTGCGATCATCCTTCCGGCCGAGCTACAACATGGCAGTCAACCTGACCGACCGACTGGGTCAG
>JBBSUU010000620.1:0-1896 GCA_038234115.1 Mycobacteriales bacterium | reverse complement strand
TTGAAGGCCTCCATCGCGGCCCGATCGGTGACCGGGCGGACTTCGGCTCGGCCGATCTGCGCGAGGTGCGAGTGCTCGGGTCCGACACCCGGATAGTCCAGGCCGGCCGAGATTGAGTGCGATTCAACGATCTGGCCCTCGACGTCCTGCATTAAGTAGGACCGGGCCCCGTGCAGAACACCGATCTGGCCGCCGGTGATCGTTGCCGCGTGCCGACCGGTTTCGACGCCGTCTCCCCCTGCTTCGAAGCCGACCAATCTGGTCTCGGCGTCATCGAGAAAAGCGTGGAAGATGCCGATGGCGTTGGAACCGCCGCCGACGCAGGCCGCCACCGCGTCCGGCAGCCGCCCGGTGAGCTGCTGGACCTGTATCCGGGCCTCGAGCCCGATGATCCGCTGAAAGTCTCGCACCATCACCGGAAAGGGGTGCGGCCCGGCGACGGTGCCGAAAAGGTAGTAGGTGCTGTCCGCGTTGGCCACCCAATCCCGGAAGGCCTCGTTGATCGCATCTTTCAGGGTGGCGGACCCAGATGTCACCGAGACCACCTCGGCTCCCAACAACCGCATCCGAGCCACATTCAAAGCTTGTCGCTCGGTGTCCACCCGACCCATGTAGATCACGCATTCCAAACCGAGCAGGGCGCAGGCGGTAGCCGTGGCGACACCGTGCTGGCCGGCGCCGGTTTCGGCGATGACCCGGGTCTTTCCCATCCGTTTGGTCAGCAGCGCCTGACCCAGAACATTATTAATCTTGTGCGAGCCCGTGTGGTTCAGATCCTCGCGTTTGAGCAGGATCCGAGCCCCACCCACGTGTTCGGTGAGCCGGATCGCATCGGAGATCGGGCTGGGCCGGCCGGCGTAGGTTTCGGCCAGTCGGTCCAACTCGGCGAGAAATTCCGGATCACGACGAGCCTTGCGATAGGACTCCGCAACCTCGTCGATAACCTCCACCAGCGCTTCGGGCAGCCACCGGCCACCGAAATCGCCAAAATATCCACGTTCGTCCGGGTCGTGAGAGGTCCCACCCAGACCGTCGGACGGCCGGGGCAACCCATCCGGCCGGGGTGCGGGTCGGTCCGATCCCTCCACTGATTTCGAGCGTGCTGAAGCGGGCCCTGCTGTGGTCATGCGCGATGTTCTCCGCAAAGTTCTCTCGGGTGGGTTGCTCGGCTGTTACCACCAAGCTCTGCTGAATGATCCTGCTGGTACCTACGAGGCTAGCGGGCCGGCCGCGGGCAGGAGGGATGCGACCCGGCGGTGACCAGATCTGCAACCGCCCCGCGAGGGTCGGCGCTGGTCACCAAACCTTCGCCGACCAGGACCGCGTCCGCGCCGACGCCGGCGTAAGCCAGGAGATCGGCCGGGCCACGCACACCCGATTCGGCGATCTTCAGAACGTCGCTGGGCAGTCCCGGCGCGATCCGGGCGAAGACGTCACGATCAATGGTCAGCGTCTTCAGGTTGCGAGCGTTGACACCGATGACCTTCGCGCCGGCCTCCAGGGCCCGGTCGGCTTCGGCTTCGGTGTGCACCTCGACCAGCGCCGTCATGCCCAGCGACTCGATGCGCTCCAACAACCCGTGCAATACGTTCTGCTCCAGAGCTGCAACGATCAACAAGACCAAATCGGCACCGTGGGCTCTTGCCTCGTGAACCTGATAAGGGCTGACGATGAAATCCTTGCGCAGGATCGGGATGTCCACCCGCGCCCGGACCGCGTCGAGATCAGCCAGCGACCCACCAAATCGGCGCTCCTCGGTGAGGACCGAGATTACCCTGGCTCCACCGTCTTCGTAGACCGCAGCCAGTGCTGCCGGATCCGGTATCTGCGCCAACGAGCCCTTGGACGGGCTCGATCGCTTGACCTCCGCGATCACCCCAACCCCGGGTTCGCGTA
>JBBSUU010000619.1:0-1899 GCA_038234115.1 Mycobacteriales bacterium | reverse complement strand
TTGCCGATCTGGCGAGAATAGATGCGGCGCCATGGGTTCGAACGGGGATGGATCTCCCAGATAAAAACCGTCACCTTATGGTTGATTGTCATTCCACGCCACCAGGCCCTCCGCTCCTCCGCAATCTGATGGGTCTCCTACCGATGACTCCGCACGTCCATCGAGCGACCACCGGACCGGCCAAACGGTAGATGCTCCGGCGGACAGTATCGCGGGCGGCGTGGATTTGCACGGGCCGCCGGTGCACGCCGAGACAGGCAAGCGCAGACTCGTGAGTGACATCAACGAGGAGTGAGGGTTCGACTGTGAATGACACTGGGAATGTCAAGGCCGGGAGTACTGAAACCAGGAATGCTGCCACCGGGTCCGAGCGGGCCGGTGTCGTCGTGGTGGGAGCCGGTCTCGCTGCGGCCCATGTGGTCGGCACTCTGCGCGAAAAGGGCTACACCGGTTCGATAACACTCATCGGTGACGAGCTGGATCGCCCCTACGAGCGTCCACCGCTGTCCAAGGACTTCATGTTGGGGAAGTCGGACCTGGACGAGGCCTTCGTACACGATCAGCAGTGGTATGACGACAACACCATCGACTGTCGCTTCGGCGAAACGGTGACAGCGATCGACCGTGCAGCCCAACAAGTCTCGACCAGTACCGGCGCCACTCTCGGATACCAGCATCTGGTGATCGCCACCGGTTCCAGCGCCCGCACCCTCGACATCCCGGGAGTACATTTGACCGGGGTGCACACCCTGCGCCGACGCGGTGATGCAGAGGCCATCAAGGCGGCACTGCGACCGGGTCAGCACTTGGTAGTGCTGGGCGCCGGCTGGATCGGGTTGGAAGTCGCCGCGGCGGCACGTTCCGGCGGGCTTGAAGTGACCGTGCTGGAACACGGGGAATATCCGCTCGAACGAGTGATGGGCGCCGAGATCGGCGGCTACTTTGCCGGTCTGCATCGACGCAACGGAGTAGAGCTTCGAACCGAGGTGGCGATCACCGCCATCCTCGGAACGGACGGGCGGGTCACCGGAGTCGACACCGAGGCGGGTTCGTTGCCCGCGGATGTCGTACTGCTGGGCGTTGGCGCCGCTCCGAATGTCGAGTTGGCGGTGGCAGCCGGCCTGGAGGTCAACAACGGCATTCTGGTGGACGAGCATCTGCGGACCGACGATCCGGCGATCCTGGCCATTGGCGACGTGGCGAACGCCTACAACACAGCGCGCGGCGGCCGACTGCGGGTAGAGCACTGGGACAACGCCATCCGACAGGGAAAGCTGGCTGCGATGTCGATCCTGGGCCTGCCGGGTGCATATGACTGGCAACCCTATTTCTTCACCGATCAGTACGACCTCGGAATGGAATACGTCGGCTACGCCAACGCTGCTTCCGATGTGGTGATTCGCGGTGACCGGGATACCGGGGAATTCATCACCTTCTGGCTGGACGACGGGCGGATCTCGGCCGCGATGAATGCCAACATCTGGGATGTCAGCGATGATCTGCGCGCACTGATCGGACGCGAGATCTCAGCCGATCGACTGCGGGACGAAAAGGTTCAACTCGGCGAGCTTTAACGCTGCCACCATCGTTTCCGTGGAACTTTCACCGCCGTCGGTGGGGGTAGCGCGCTGGGACGGGCGGCGCGCTCCACCGACCACCGTGCGACGATTGCGTCAGGCTCGAGGAAAGCCATGTGGAGGGGTACGGCCGAGGTGGGCGCCTGGATCTCGGCGCGAATTCGCACATTCAGCAGGTCGACCTCGCGCCGCACCGCGGTTTCGGATCGTTGACCCAGATACCGGGCGATCAACGTCTCGGCTTCCTTCCGAATCCGTAACGACTCCGGAAGAAAGTCCGCGCCAAGCACTCCCTCCCGCTGGGCATATTGCTTTATCCACC
>JBBSUU010000618.1:0-1899 GCA_038234115.1 Mycobacteriales bacterium | reverse complement strand
GGTCCGTAGTTGATCGCCGGAATTCCCAGCGCCGAGAATCGCGCGACATCGGTCCAGCCGAACTTGGCCAGCGCAATGCCACCGGCAGCAGCAACAAATTCGGCTGCGGCCGGTGCTTGCAGACCCGGTCGCGCGCCCAGAGCCAGATCCAGCACCTCGAAATCGAAGCCGTCGAAGAAGTCCGCTAAATAGTCACGAACATTCGCCGCGTCCCGATCGGGTGCGAATCGGAAATTGACCTTGATGATGCATTCATCGGGAATGACATTGCCGGCCACTCCGCCGGAGATCCCCACCGCGTTCAGCCCCTCGCGATACAGGCACCCGTCGATATCAACATCCCGCCCGGGGTAAGCAGCCAGCCGGCGCAGAATTTCGCCGGCGGCGTGGATTGCGTTGACGCCCATCCAGGACCGAGCCGAATGACTTCGCTTACCGGCCAACCGGAATTGCAGCGCTGCGGTGCCCTGGCAGCCCGCTTCCACCGCACCATTGGTGGGCTCACCGAGAATTGCCAGATCCGCCGTCAACCACTCGGGCAGTTCGGCTTCGATTCGCGTCAAACCGTTACGCTCGTGCTCGATTTCCTCGCACTCGTAGAAGATAAACGTCAGGTCCTTGGACAGGTCGGCAAGATCGAGCGTGCCGATCAGATTCAGCAGCATCGCGTCACCGGACTTCATGTCGGTGGTGCCGCAGCCGCGCAAGGTGTCGCCGTCCAACCGGGATGGCACATTGTCGGCAATCGGAACAGTGTCGATGTGTCCGGCAAGCAGCACCCGAGACGATCGGTTGAAGTTCGTTCTGGCCAACACCGAGTTGCCCAACCGTCGCACTTCCAACTGCGTCACCGTGTGCAGTGCCGCTTCGATGGCATCGGCAATGGCTCTCTCATCGCCCGAGACCGATGGGATGTCCACCAACACCTGCGTGAGATCGGCCGGATCCATGGTGAGGTCGAGTGGGATCAAATCGTGACTAACTGACATGAGCGGCACTTTACCGGCCGTGGTGGGCATTTGAGATTACTCATTGGCACGCCGGCGGCCGAGCGGCCCACTACGGTGGAACGAATGCGTCACTGGGTCAAAGCGGTGCTTGTTGTTGTGGTGCTGGCGCTTGCCGCTACCGCCGTGTTGGTGGTGAAATCCCTGTTCGCCCCCAAGACGGCCGCTGGACCGGAATGCATTGTGCGCCACGATCCATCCATCTCCCTCGCCGACAACACCATTGTCGACTTGGGATCTGCCACCCAGACTGCGGCTGATATCGGCCTGGCAGCAGTACAGCTCCAGCATGCCTCCACCATCAATGCGGTCGGTCTGGCCAAGGAAGTTCCGCTACCGGGACGCGTCGTCGCTGTCGCCACGGCGCTCCAGGAGTCTTCACTGCGCAATCTGCCCGGCGGTGACCGGGATTCGGTGGGCCTGTTCCAGCAGCGCCCGAGCCAGGGCTGGGGCACCGTCGAGCAGATCAGCGACCCGGTCTACGCGGCCGGTATCTTCTATGACCGGTTGCTCGAAGTGCCCAACTGGCAGGCCCTGCCGCTGACGCAAGCGGCGCAGGAGGTGCAGTACTCGGGGCATCCTGATGCGTATGCCAAGTGGGAAACCGAAGCAACCCAGATGGTCAATGCCCTGTCCGGCAACTGGGGCGAGGCAGCGCTGGCTTGCCGAGACGGGTCAGCTGCTTCTACTGCGCAAGCGCCGATTCGGGCACTACCGACCGGGTTCGAGGCTGCCGGGAGTGCCCTGGCGCAGCTCATTTCTGCTGCTGATGCGGAATTGGGTGCGGTGCGAGCGGTCGCCATCCAGGACGGGGGCCGAACCGCCGAGGTAACCATCGATGTCCCCGGTCTGTCGACCGATACGGCGTCCCTGGTGCTGGCCTACTGGATCG
>JBBSUU010000617.1:0-1915 GCA_038234115.1 Mycobacteriales bacterium | reverse complement strand
TCGGCCGTGGCGCTGGTGGTGATGGCCTTTCTGGCCGTACTTCGGGAAGGCTTCGAAACCTCGGTCTTTCTGTTGGCGGCTTTTGAGAACTCGATTTCGGCCTCGGATGCCGTCATGGGGATCGCCCTGGGGCTGGCCGCTGCTTTTTTCCTGGGCTACCTGATCTATCGGGGTGGCACCAGGATCAACATGTCTCGCTTCTTCCGGATGACCGGTGTTGTACTGGTTCTGGTAGCCGCCGGGCTGTTGATGTCCACCTTCCGCGCGGCCTACGAAGCCGACTGGATTTCCCTCGGTCGGCAACCAGCGTTCGATCTGAGTTGGCTGGTCGAGAAGGGATCGGTGCAGGCTTCGGTTCTGGGCGGGATCCTCGGGATCCAGCCAGACCCGGCAGTGATCGAGGTGGCCGCCTGGCTGCTCTATGTGATTCCGATGATGTCAATCGTGCTCTGGCCGCGGAAGCAGCGATTGAGCAAGGTTGGCGCGGCCAAGGTACTCACCACTGCCGGCGTCGTTGGCGCCGTGGTCAGCATCGTCTTGGTGCTGCTGGCGCCGAGCCGGCCGGATCTGCAACACGGCAATAACGAGGATGTGCTCACGGCGGGCACCGGCGAAGTGAGCTCGGTGAACGGCGAACAGAGCATCACCGGCACCACCAGGGCCTCGGTGCTCGCGGCTGATAACACCACGCTCACCGCGGAGTTCACCGCGAACATGCGCTCCGGCGGGCAACAAATTTCGATCAGCGGAACAGCTCTCCTGACTCTGGCCGGGCAAGAGTTGGTGGCCGGCCTCTCGGTGACCAGATACGACGGTAAACCCGTTGTGGTCAGCAATGAATCCACGCCGGCCGGGCTTGCCGACACGATTACCGGCAGCCGATTGCAGGAGCTGAACAACGGGCGGTTACCGATCGGCCTGCCGACCACTGACGCCGAAACGCCGATGGCCGCGACCTATGTCGATTCCTGGCGACCTACCGTCTTCTACGATCGAGGCTCTGGGGTCGTCATTGACGTCCAACTGCGGATGGTCCGTTCGTTGCAGGTCACAACCACAGCCGGTCTGACGGTTTCCGGTGGCACGATCGCAGACCTAACCACCAACTTCACGGCCGATGCTTCGGTGAACCGATCCGTCGAGGTGGTGGCGGCCAAGAGCGACGCAATCAGCCATCAGGTATGGGGTCAGGTCATTCCGGCGCTGGTCGGCTTCGCGTCCTTGGTGGCGTTGCTGGCCGCAGCTTGGCCCCGCGGCCGAAATCGGTCAGCCGACCCCGTGCCGGTCGCTGCGGATCCGCCCAAAGTCTCTGTTTAATGCTCCCTGCTTCAGCCCGCCCACCAGTGCAACTCTGCCCTCGATCCCCGATATCAAAGGAAATGTTCTGATGCGAGTTTTCCCGGCTCGGTTCTCTCGGACCAAGACTGCGATCGCTGTGACGATCCCGACCGTGCTGCTGCTGTCGGCCTGCGGCAGCACCCACGCCGCAACGGTGAATACGTCAGCAGCAGCAGCGGCCACCTCGCCGACCGCCGAATCCGGGTCCGGGGCGGCGCCGTCGGCAGCCGGGGTGGTGACGGTGACGATCACCGCCGACGCGGGTTGCTTGGCCAGCCCGAATACCGTCGCCGCCGGCGCCATCACCTTCAATGTCAGCAATCTGGACGCCGTCGGCGTCACGGAGGTCGAGTTGCTCTCCGACGAGCGGATCCGCGGCGAGCGGGAGAACCTGGCACCCGGGTTCGACACCACCTTCTCGGTCAACTTGGACGGCGGCAGCTACGAGATCTACTACCTGTTCCCGCTCACCCAGGAGCAGGCGACGCTCGACCTCGTTACCCGCGCGATCGTCCTGACCGGTCTCGCCCTCGTCGTCCTGCTGGGCATGATCGCCTGGCTGGTGACGCGTCAGGTC
>JBBSUU010000616.1:0-1917 GCA_038234115.1 Mycobacteriales bacterium | reverse complement strand
TTTCGCCGGCAACCGTCGGGTCCTACCGGTTGTTCAGGCCCGGCGGACCAGCCGGGTGAGGGCCAATCGCGCCAGCGGCAGGTACCCCAGCACCAGGGGCGCTGCGCCCTCGATGACGAGTTCCGTTGCGCAGCCGTTCTTGTCGACGGTGACGGTGTGGTGCAACAGCAAGGTGCTGCCCAGCACCGGCACGACTACCTTCCAGTCCCAGGTGCGGGCTTGCTCGTCCACCGTGATGACGGTGAACTTGATCCCCAATTCACACGGACCGCGGACGATTCCGGTTTGGCCCGACCGGAGATGGTCGTTGTCACACTCCACCGATTGGATCAGCGGCGACCACTCCGACCACTTCGCGAAGTAGTAATAGCGTGCCCACGCCAGCTCCGGGGTGGATGTACCACGCACGTGGATTCGTTGTCGCATCAGCGTTGTGGTCGTGCGCTCGGTGTTTGCTCGAGGTACGTCAACACGGCCAACACCCGTCGGTTGTCATCGCCATCATGTTCCAGACCTAATTTGTTGAAGATTGCATTCGTGTGTTTCTCGATGGATTTACCGGTAACGAACATCTTGGCCGCAATTGCGGCATTGGATCGACCGGCCGCCATCAATTGCAGCACCTCCTGCTCTCGCGGGCTCAGTTGGGCCACCGGCGATTCCTCTCGATGGCGAGAAACGAGTGCTGCCACCACATCCGGATCCATCACGATACCGCCGCCGGCCACCTGATGCAGGGTCTGAATGAATTGTTCGATGTCGCCGACGCGGTCCTTGAGCAGGTAGCCGACGCCGCCAGTTCGCTGCGCCAAGAGCTCTCGGGCATAGAGTTGTTCGACGTACTGGCTCAACACCAGCACCGGCAAACCGGGGATCTGCTCCCGGGCGGCCAGTGCGGCTCGAAGGCCCTCGTCGGTGAAGGTCGGAGGAAGCCGAACATCGACCAAGGCAATGTCGGGCCGGTGAGTCGTGATTGCCCGCAGTAACGAAGGGCCGTTGTCCACCGCCTCGACCACTTCGATCTGGTAGGCGGTGAGCAAACGGATGAGCCCATCTCTGAGTAATGCCAAGTCCTCGGCTATAACTACCCGCACGCGACAACTGTCCTTCGATCTCGATCCCGGTGTTGATCAGGACGCTACCGTGGATCGCCTCGTGGGCTGTGCTGCGTTCAAAGTGGCCGGTACATCGATGGTCACAATTGTCGGACCGCCCAGGGGACTCGTCACCGAGAGGGTGCCATCGAAGGCTGAAAGTCGTTTCTGGATGCCGCGCAAACCGCCCGCGTCGGTGAGCCCGCCGATAGCGGCGCCGCCGCCGCCGTTGTCGCCGACCAGGACGGTGATCGCACCGCTCGTATAGCGCAGCCACACCCAGGCATCGATGGCGCCGGAATGTTTGGCCGAATTGGCCAGCGCCTCAGCGATTGCAAAGTAAATCGCTGACTCCACCGGCGCGGGGGGGCGACCGTCCAACACGGCGTCAACATCCACCGAAACCGGATGCGCAAGTGCGAGTGCATCGATTCCGCCAATCAGACCCCGATCGGCCAGCACCGGCGGATGAATGCCGCGCACCAGATCTCGCAACTCCGTCAACGCAGCGGATGAACTCGCCCGGGCCTCGGCGATGAGTTCGGCCGCCATCAACGGGTTGTCCTTGATCATCTGCTCGGCCAAACCCAAACTCATCCCGAGCCCGACGAGTCTTGCTTGCGCCCCATCATGGAGGTCACGCTCGATCCTTCGTAATTCGGCCGCTTGATGGTCGACGGTCTGCGCGCGAGTGTGCTCGAGAACGCCGATACGCTCAGTCATCTCGGGATTGACCGCCGGGCTCAGCAGGGTGGAATCAATGCTGGCGACGGCTCGGAGAATGATCGGGGAGCCCCACAGGCCCAAGGGCAGGATCGGGTAG
>JBBSUU010000615.1:0-1923 GCA_038234115.1 Mycobacteriales bacterium | reverse complement strand
TCACCACCAGGCACAACACCTTCTTCCAGATGGCCGGAAATTTCTCCTTCGGCGACTACTTCAAAGAGGGGGCGATCACCCATGCCTGGACGCTGCTGACCGCCCCATTGGAAGAGGGCGGCTTCGCCCTGGACAAGGACCGGCTCTGGGTCACCGTCTATGAAACCGACGATGAGGCCATCGAGTTGTGGCATCGAATCGCCGGCCTCCCGCTGGAGCGCATCCAGAAAATGGGGATGGCGGACAACTTCTGGTCAATGGGAGTGCCCGGCCCCTGCGGTCCTTGCTCGGAGATCTACTACGACCGCGGACCCGAATTCGGTATCGAGGGTGGCCCGATCGCTGACGAAAACAGATATCTGGAAGTCTGGAATCTGGTCTTCATGCAGGACATTCGCGGCGAGGGGGGTGACAAGGGTGACTTCCCGATCCTGGGGCCGCTGCCGCAGCAGAACATCGATACCGGACTCGGCGTCGAACGGATGGCCTTCCTGCTGCAGAACGTGGACAACGTCTACGAAACAGATTTGCTACGCCCGATCATCGAGACAGCCGAACGGCTCTCCGGACGCAAATACGGTGCTGACGGCGGTCACGCCGACGACATCAGATTCCGCGTCATCGCCGATCACATCCGCTCCGGAACGCTGCTGATCGCTGATGGGGTCGGACCCGGTAACGAGGGGCGCGGCTATGTTTTGCGTCGACTGCTGCGTCGGACCATCCGATCGGCCCGCCTCCTGGGCGTCACACAGCCGGTGATGCCGGCACTGTTGGCGCAGGTCCGTGATCTGATGAGCCCCGTATACCCGGAGCTGACCACTGATTTCCACCGCATCGAGCGGGTGGCGATCGCCGAGGAAACGGCATTCCTCAAAACGCTGGACACCGGCTCCAAACTTTTTGGCGCCACCGCAGCCGAATATGTCTCCACCGGCACCAAGATCGTCGCCGGGGACACCGCATTCGCGTTGCACGACACCTACGGTTTCCCGATCGACCTGACGATGGAAATGGCGCAGGAAGCCGGACTGTCGGTCGACACCGCTGGTTTCAAGCAGCTGATGGATGAGCAGAAGCAGCGCGCTCGGGCTGATGCCAAAGCCCGCAAGGGTGGCTTCGCCGACCAGAGTGTCTATCGGGAGTTGCTCGAACAGGGCGCTACCGAATTCACCGGCTACGACGAGTTGAGCAGCGAGGGCACCGTCCGGGGTTTGATCAGCGACGGTCGCCGCATTCGGCTGGCCGAGGTCGGTGACGTGGTCGAAGTTGTCCTGGACCGTACTTGCCTGTATGCCGAAGCCGGTGGACAGGATTCTGACTCAGGCCGGATCCTGGCTTCCGGGATGTCCGCAGAAGTGCTCGATGTGCAGAAGATCTCACGCAAGCTCTGGGTCCATCAGGTCAGGATCACCGAAGGTGAATTGACCGAGGGGACCGCTGTCCTGACCCAGGTCGACCCAGCCGCCCGCGGCCGGTCCAATCAGGCGCATTCGGGTACCCACCTGGTCAACGCGGCGCTGCGCGAATTGCTCGGCCCTGACGCGTTGCAGGCCGGTTCCTATAACAAGCCGGGGTATCTGAGGCTGGACTTCTCTTGGGCCGGAACGCTTTCGGCCGGCGCGGCTGCGGAAATCGAGGAAGTGGCCAACCGCGCGATTCGGTCGGATCTGGCGGTCCGGACAAGCTTGTCCACGGTTGCCGAAGCCAAATCGCGTGGCGCCGTAGCGCTGTTCGGTGAGGTCTACGGCGATGAGGTCCGCGTAGTGGAAATCGGTGGGCCGTGGTCGCTGGAGCTGTGTGGTGGAACGCACGTGCAGCATTCCTCGCAGATCGGCACCCTGGTGTTGCTCGGGGAGTCCAGCGTCGGATCCGGCGTTCGGCGGATCGAGTCCTATGTTGGTTACGAGGCGTTCGCGCACC
>JBBSUU010000614.1:0-1928 GCA_038234115.1 Mycobacteriales bacterium | reverse complement strand
GACCGCCCCCACCGGCGGTCGGGCCGGAATTTTCATGGATGCCATTGGTACGGCGACGATCTCCGCACCAAGCGCCGATCTCCTCGATGACATAGACGTAGTTTTTGTTGATGGGCATCACCTTTCGCTGTGTCTTGCTGTTGCCCAGCACGCTGCATCCCGTGGAATTCCGGTTATTTTCGACGGCGGCAGCTGGAAGCCTGGTATAGAGGATTTGCTGCCGTCTGTCGATATCGCCCTGCTATCAGCTGATTTCATGGTTCCCGCACAGGTGCTCCACGACGCCGGTGACGATGACGTCTTGGCGATGGTGTCGACTCTTGGCCCATCTACCGTGGCCCAAAGTCACGGGGCTGATGCAATCGTCGTGCTGCAGTCAGGTTCACGAACATCGATTGCGGTACCCGCCGTATCGGTTGTCGATACCCTGGGCGCCGGCGATGTCCTGCACGGCGCCCTGGCTGCTTATCTGTCATTTCAAAACGATGCCGAGAATTGCGGTGCTGGGAAAGGCTGCGCTCTCCCGACCAATGCTGCCCCGACGAGTGCCAACTCGATCTTCGACGGTCTCCGATTTGCGGCTCGCGCGGCGTCTGCTTCGTGTGAGGCCAACGGTTCTCGGGGATGGCTGGATGGTTTTGACGCCGCGGCCCTCCGGTCGGAACTAAACGTGGCCAAGTAGCTCTGTGTGTCAATTCATCTGAACTGATCTGCCACGTGGATTCAGGACAGCGAAAGTTGTTCTTCTACGCTGCCGTAGCGGGCTGTCGGAAACCGTAATGCACTTCGTTGGGTCGGCAGTAGTTCAGACCCGAGTGGCGGCGTGGGGATTTGTAGAAACCTTCGATGTAGGCGATGACATCTGTTCTGGATTCAGCCATGCGATGTCCCAGCACGCACCGACCCGGCCCATCGCGCTGAGTAACCCGTTGTTCGTCAATGTGCGGACAAACTTCTTCGACCGAGATTGCGACCCACGGTCCGGATGGAGCACGCATCCCTGGTGCGGCCGCGCTCCCATCGCTGACTGCAACGCTCGGACCGCAAGCGTGGCTTTCATGGTTGAGTCGATCGAGTAGCCGACGATCCGGTTGGACCAAACGTGGCGTCCTTAATCGCGCAGAAATGCAGCTTGCCATCATCGGGTTGGATTCCAGTGGTGCGATGCTCGGTGATATCGGTGAGCCACACCGTATTTGGTGTGTCGGCGGTGAACTTCCGCTTCACCAGCCCATCGTGCACCGCCGGCCGCGGCTTACCCCGCAAGCCCTTCTTGTTCGCGAACGCTGAGTAGATCCGTTGCTGGCTGCACAATTAGCCAACCCGGTTCCCACTGGCCCGGTGGCCCAGATCACAAAGCTCATCGGTGATCAGCCAATACCCGAACTCCGGATCGTCCTGGCGCACGTCCACCGCGGCGTTGGTCATTGCCGCATCATCCTAGTCACGTTGCGTACCACAATCTTTGCGCCATTGATAGAACCTTTGGTGAGAAAATTCAAGCACCCGGCAGGCCGGGGCGACCGGCACCCATAAAGGTACGGTCCTCGCGGCCAGGTCAAGGACCAGCGGTGGGGGCACCTCCCAATTGCGGGGGAACATCATTTTGGGTTCACGTCCCGGGGCAAGTAGGCAACGGCCAGGCGAATCACCTCAGCTTCCTGCTCCAGGAGCCGGATCCGTTTGCGCGCCTCCCGCTGCTCAGCGGACTGCGTCACCGCTGGGGCGGCCAGGCCGTCGGGGATAGCGGCCTTCTTCACCCAGTTGTTCACCGAGGCCCCGGAGATGCCGAAGTCCTGCGCAATCTGGGTCCTTTGTATCGCGGGCTACTGCAGAGCACTTCGCGGAGCAGCCTACGGGCTATGTAGTCAGCTGACGGGCCGGTTCCGATAGCGGCTTACCAGTTCACGAGCTGCTACTTGCATCCG
>JBBSUU010000613.1:0-1930 GCA_038234115.1 Mycobacteriales bacterium | reverse complement strand
CGGGGTCGCGAAGATCGTCCAAGGTGATTTGTTGGAGTCCTCCAGCCGGGTCGAGGACATAGCCGCGAGAATCTCCGGCCCAGAACGCCGCACACTCCCAGGTCTGATTCTCCGGCCCCAGTTGTCGCAGTGTCATCAGAGCCATCGTGGTGGGCAACGCACGCAGCATCCTGGAACGCAACCCGCTGGGTGGAGCTGCCAGGCCTACAAGCTGAGTCGCCAGGTCAGCGCGAATACATTCCTGCAACTGCGATACGGCGGATTCGGCGTCAAACTCAGGGCTTGCAAGTAACTGCATCATCCGGTCATGGACCGTATCCCTAGCGGTTCGAGATGCGAGGTAAGCACCTGTATGTGGGCCATCAGGTGTGAGATATTCGGTGCCGCCGGCGCCGCCCATTCCGTCGAACACACCCGCCATCGCCACTCCGCGCCCCACCTCGACGATGGGATCCGCGTCTTCGCCGTGGTCAATAATTTTGGCCAAATTAAAACCAAACGCCACCACGTTGGTGTCCGGGATCCACAGCTGCGTCGGCGTTGCGGGCTCCGGGCAGCCCTCAACCGCCGCTGCCTCGGTGACGGTAGAGCCAAGCCCGTCGACTTCCCGAGTCCCGGCGCCGGCCAGTTCAGGCTGATCTTGCCCCGGCTCGACCTGCTCTATCTGACCTTGTAGGACCTCATCTGAAGGCTCGCCAGGCGATGCGGGGGCGACCGTTTCCGATTCATCAGGAGGGCAAACAACGGCGTCGCTACCCGTATCAGAGCCGGCCACATCTGCCGAAGTCGGTAGCTGAACTGCTGACACGTCAACAGGGGAAGTTGCAGTCGGTGGATCAGGTTGTGGGTCAGAACTTTTGGTCACACTGAATTGCCGATGGAGTCGACGATGGTGCCGTAATCAACATCGGAGAGCCCCGATCCTGCCTGCGAAGGATGATGGACAACATTCTCCCAGTTCGCCGAAATATCACTCCACCCAGCCCCGTCCGGAGCGAACAAAATCAGCCGCTTGCTGCCGGCGCCAACCGGTCCCTGCGGGTCCTCCCACAAGTCAGTCAGGTCACTAAAGTTCTTCGGCACCGACCCGGCCAGGTCTGGCGGCAACACGGCGAAGTTAAGCGGATGCGCCGGTTGATCAGTCCACATCACGATGACCTGGCGACGCCGGTCACCTCGGGTGGTCCACGGTGAATTAATAGCCAACGCCAACGCCTCAAGACCGGACTCAGGGGCATCACCTCCGCCTTCGGCGGTTAGCTCGGAAACAAACCGACTGAAAGCTACTTGCTCATCTGGCAGTGGGAAGAACGCCGATTCCCGCAGGGCGCTGTCCGGGTCGGTAGTGAAATCCCGGAAAGCCAACACCCGCACCCGTAGTTGGTCTACGTTTTTGCCCTTGTCAGTCAGGTTGGTTTGCACGTCTTGGTAGAAACGCAGGGCGTTGTCTTTTACTGCATCCAAGATTGGCGTCATGCTTCCAGTGACATCGATGCAGAAAACGATGTCCACCGCATAGCTCAAACCCTTTATTGCCCCGGTGGCAGCGGCGGGGGCAGCCATATGGGCCGGTGAATCCTTTACTTCGGCAGCCGTGATGGAACCAGACTCATCGGCATCTGTTTGCACCGGCGGGCCGGCCAACGCCGGGCCGGAAGTGGCATCACGTTCGGTGTCGGCGGTCCGGGGTGTGTCTGCTGTCGAATCAGCAGCGGAGTCGTCAGTCTTTTCGTCAGTCATGTCGCTCCAAGTGGTTATGCCCGGTCCGTCTGACACGAGCGCGAATGCACGTCATAAGATTTTAGACTTGATATGGCTACTACACTTGCCTGCTGGTTGTCTGTCAGGCCCAACTCCAGACCCGGACTTTGTTAACTCAAACCCGTTGCGGGTAAATCCTGCATGCACGTGCTAGGGCCATACCCAAAGG
>JBBSUU010000612.1:0-1941 GCA_038234115.1 Mycobacteriales bacterium | reverse complement strand
CTCCTGGCTCACCAATGCCTCCATTTCGATCATCACCGCAGTGATGACACTTTTGTACGACGAACTGCGTGGACCACGGGGAGGATAACGCTATCCGCTGCCACACTTACTCGCTGGTAACTCGCCGTCGGTCCGGGTGGGTAGCAATAGCGGGAGTCGGGCCGTGGCGCTAGGGAATGCGCTGGGTTACCACCAGAGAAGCAGCGGCGGCGATCAGCACCGCGAGGGTCCCGGCCAACAACCACGGCCGGGAGTTGTCCTGTTCCTTGAGCTCGTAACCAATCTGTTCGCCCAATTGCGAGTAGACAGTTTTGAGCTCCGCAACCGTTGCGGCCGAATGGAAGTCGCCCCCGGAGATTTTGGCGATTTCCTGCATCGACTCCTTGTCAACGGCGACGTCGGCCTGGGTACCGTCCGGCAGGACGATCGAGCCGTGATCGGTACCGAAGGAGATGGTCGAAATTGGCACCTGCGTATCGGCCGCTTCCTGGGCCGCTTCAAAAGCATCGCGGCCGGTGGTCTGCTTGCCGTCTGTCATCAACACGATGCGGGCCGGTGGCGGACCCTCGGCGCCGGAGATCGTCTTCGTGAAGGCCTCGATTGCGCGCAGACCGGAGATGATGGCCTCACCGGTGGCAGTGCGTTGATCCAGTTTCAGGTCCGCGATTGCCTGGATTGCCTGGTTTCGATCGGTGGTCGGAGAGACCAGAACCGTTGCTACACCGGCAAAGGAGATGATGCCCAGGTTGACACCGGGAGTCAGTTCCTGGGCAAATTGGGTGGCCGCATCCTGCGCGGCAACGAGGCGACTGGGCGCCACATCGGTGGCTTCCATGGACAGCGATACATCGATTGCCAGCATGACGGTGGCGCGGTTTCGCGGCACCTTCACTTCTTCGGTCGGACCCGTCGCAGCGACGGTCAACAGGCACATTCCAATCAGCATCAACGCCGTCGGGATATGACGAACCGGACCGGGTCTTCTGGGCGCCACCCGATCCAGTAGATCGAGGGAGGCGAAGCGGAGTGTGTGCCGCTTGCGGCGTCCATTGACAATCAGATAACCGACCAGCAACGCCGCAACGGCAGCGCCCAGCGCGAACCATCCGGGGTGCGCGAACTTCATCGCTGCCACCCGACTTGGCTGACGTTTTGCAGATCGGTCGGGACCGACCCAACGGGTACCACCGGCGCGCTCGTGCCGGCGTGTGCGGTGCCATCGGAGGACCTTGCCGTAGAGCCGGTCCAACCACGCTTGCGCCCCATCACAAATCGTAGAACGTCGGCCACCCAGTCCCGATCGGTACGCAAAGTCAACTGGGCAGCCCCGGCCCGCCGCAGGGCGGTGGCCACCTCGTGCCGGTGGCCTTGCGCCTGGGCAGCAAACTCACGGCGCAAACTCGCGGTGGTCTGAACTTCCCTGGTGCGGCCGGATTCCGGATCCATCAAGGTGGCAAGACCGAAGTCGGGCAGAGCCAGATCCAGCGGGTCCAACACCTCGATGGCCAACAGATCGTGCCGCCCATTCAGGGCCCGCAGTGAGCGGTCCCAATCGATGGGGCCGACAAAATCGGAGATGACCACGGCCAGTCCCCGACGACGTGGCGGCCGACGCAATTGTTCGATGGCTGCGACCAGATCACCACGCTGGCCTATTTCGGCACGTGGGGTACCGGCGAGTGAACGAAGCAAGTATTGGATGTGGGGCCGTCCGCCTCTGGCCGGGCCACGTTGAATCCCGCTGCCGCCCGCGATCACCGCGCCGATCCGGTTGCCGCCCCCCTGAGTCAGATGAGCGACCGCGGCGCAGGCTGCGATCACCAGATCACGCTTCTCGCACCGGGCGCTACCGAAATCCAGCGACCCGGAAAGGTCGGCGACAACCCAGGTTTCGAGTTCTCGGTCCGCGACGGTTTGCCTGATGTGCGGCTCGGTGGTGCG
>JBBSUU010000611.1:0-1946 GCA_038234115.1 Mycobacteriales bacterium | reverse complement strand
GCCGTCGCCGCCGAGGCGGCCGGCTTCGACTTCGCAGTCTCCAGTGACCACTATTTCCCCTGGCTCGACGGGATGGGCCATGCCACGAACGCCTGGGTCACGTTCGGCGCGATCGCGCAGGCCACCGACCAGATCAACCTGATGACCTACGTGACGGCGCCGACATTTCGCTATCACCCCACTGTGGTGCCCAGCAGGCCGCCACCCTGCAGATCATTTCCGGCAACCGATTCACCCTGGGACTCGGCTCCGGTGAAAACCTCAATGAACACGTCGCCGTGAACGGCTGGCCGGGTGCCAACACGCGGCAGGCCAGGCCGGTCGAGGCGGTGGAAGTCATCTCCGCCTTGTTCGACGGTGGCTACGTCAACTACGAAGGCGCACATTTTCAGGTCGATTCAGCCAAATTATGGGATCTCCCGACGGTCCGGGTACCGATCGGCATCGCGGTGTCCGGAAAGCAGTCCTGCCAGCTGTTCGGACCGCTCGGTCAGGTGATGGTTGGTATCGAACCCGATCCCGATCTGATCACCAACTGGGACAACGAATGCGGGAAGCCGGACTCGCGGAAGGTGGCGCGGCTTGCCGTCTCCTGGGACAGCGACGTCGAGGCCGCCAGCAAGCGGGCACACCGGTTGTTCCATTGGAATATGACGAGCTGGAAGGTCAATGCGGAGCTGCCCGGCACCGCCGGCTTCGCCTCCACCTCAGAAACGGTCACCCCGGCCCAGGTGGCTGAGAAGATCCCCTGCGGAACTGATGTCGATGCCATCGCGAAGGCTGCCAAAGAATTCTTTGCTGCAGGTTACACCGATTTGGCGTTGGTTCAGGTGAGCGGTGACCAACAGCAGAGCTTCTTCGAAGCGGTCAATGACGAATTGCTGCCGGCCCTGCGCGCTCTCTGAGTTCCCATACTGCCCAGCACTTGTCAGACCTGAACAACTCATTCCCATCTCGAGAACGGAACCATTGTATGGACCTGGGAATCTCCGGCCGCGTTGCCTTGGTAAGCGGCGCCGACTCCGGAATTGGTTGGCACACTGCAGCTTTGCTCCTGGCGGAAGGGGTGAAGGTGGTGATGACGGACATGGACCCGGATTCGCTGCACGAATCCGCGGCCAAACTGGAAGGCAAATCGGGCAAGGTTCTGGCGTTCCCGGCCGATCTGACCAAGGACGAAGACGTCAAGAAGTTGCGGGAATTTGTCGACACCCAGTTCGGTGATCTCGACATTCTGGTGCAGTGCGCCGGCATTACCGGCACCCAGGGGCTGTTCCACGAAATTGAATTGCAGGGCTGGATCGACACCGTCAACGTCGATCTGATCGCTCCGGTGCGACTGCTCCAGGCATTTCTCCCCGGTCTGCGCAAAGGCGGTTGGGGTCGCATTGTCTTGACCGCCTCGGAGGTCGCCGTGCAGCCCGACGATGACGAACTGACCTACTGCGCCGCCAAGGCCGGCATCCTGGCATTTGCAAAGGGGCTTTCGCGCAGTTCCGCACATGAAGGGCTCTTGGTCAACGCCGTCTCCCCCGCCTTCATCGAGACCCCGATGACAGACGCAATGATGCACAAGCGGGCCGAGGAAAAGAGCATGTCGTTCGAGGAGGCCATCGAGACCTTCCTCGAAGAGGAGCGGCCGGATATAGAACTCGGGCGTCGTGGCAAACCTGAAGAGGTGGCCTCCGTGATCGCGTTCCTGTGCTCTGATCGGGCCAGTTTTGTGAATGGATCCAACTACCGGGTCGACGCCGGTTCGGTGGCCACGATTTGACCAGAGTCCCCGGTCGAATTCGCGGGTACCACGAGCTGCGAGGTTACGCGGCGCTGGGCGACGGCCGCACGGTTGCGTTGGTGGCCCCGGACGGCTCGATCGACTGGTTCCCCATCCCGAACCTGGATTCGCCGCCGGCGTTTGCGGCCCTGCTGGACGCCGAATCCGGTGG
>JBBSUU010000610.1:0-1957 GCA_038234115.1 Mycobacteriales bacterium | reverse complement strand
TGGTTCGGAGTGGGATCCGGCCTCAAAGCCGCACACGAAGCTGGCGCAACCGAGATCCTGCAGGAGATGTACCGATCTTGGCACTTTTTCCGGACCTTCATCTCCAACGTCGAAATGACCCTGGCCAAAACAGATATCGAGATTGCGTCGCTCTACGTGGATGCACTGGTGCCCGACGAGCTCCAGCATCTGTTCGACATGATCAAGGTCGAACATGCGCTGACCCAACGCGAAGTTCTGAAGCTGACCGGCGAAGCGAATCTGCTGGCTGCACAACCTGTTCTGCAGCGCACCCTGGCGGTGCGGGATCCGTATCTGGACCCGATTTCCTTCCTGCAGGTTGATCTGTTGGCCCGAGTACGAGCCGCCGAAGCTGCTGCGGGCGAGGGAGAAGAACTCGACCCGGAATTGCGGCGAGCATTGTTGCTGACGATCAACGGTGTTGCGGCCGGGCTGAAGAACACCGGCTGACCAAGATCAGCACGACCGACGAGCCAAGCCCTACCGCACGCGGGCCGGGCTGAGATCGGCCAGCACATTGTGTGCCCATTTCAGGATGGCGTTATCCCGCAACTGCGCAGCACCGATCCGATTGGATTCGGCCGGCGTCTTGAGGGTCAACGTCTGCGAGGAGTTGCGATAGATCGAGCCCGGGTAGACGCGCTTGAGACGCAACTGCACCGACTCGGGCAGGTCCACCGGACTGATCTTGATGCCTTGCGGAACCATGGCGATTTCCGTCACGCCGACCTCACGGGCGGCCTGGCGCAAGGTGGCAACGGCCAACAGCGCTTCCACCGATGGTGGTATCGGGCCGAATCGGTCGGTCAACTCGGCGCGGACGGCATCCACCTCGGCCTGGGTGGAGGCCCCGGCCACCTTGCGATAAGCATCCAATCGCAACAGTTCTCCCGGAATGTAGTCATGCGGGACATTGGCGTCGACCGGAAGTTCCACTCGGACCTCGGCGATTTCTTCCGGCTCGGGCTCGCCGGCAGCGGCGCCGGCCTCTCTCTTGAAGGCCGTCACCGCCTCGGACACCAGTCGGACGTAGAGGTCGAAGCCGACCCCGGCAATATGACCGCTCTGTTCGGCACCGAGAATACTGCCGGCGCCGCGGATCTCCAGATCGCGCATGGCGACCGCCATGCCGGATCCGAGGTCAGAGTTCTGCGCGATGGTGGCCAGCCGATCGTGCGCGGTATCGGTCAGCAACTTCTCCGGCGGGTAGAGGAAGTAGGCGTAACCGCGTTCTCTGGCTCGCCCCACTCGACCGCGCAGCTGGTGCATCTGGGAGAGCCCCAGCACCTCGGCGTGGTCCACGATCAAGGTGTTGGCATTGGAGATGTCCAGCCCGGTCTCGACGATGGTGGTGCAGACCAGCACATCGAACTCGCGGGCCCAGAACCCATCGATCACTTTCTCCAAGGCATGCTCGCCCATCTGACCGTGTCCGACGGCAACTGAGGCCTCCGGCACCAACTCCCGGATCCGGGACGCCACCTTGTCGATATCGGCGACCCGGTTGTGCACCAGGAACACCTGACCCTCGCGAAGAATCTCACGCCGGATCGCAGCCGCGACCAGCTTGTCGTCATAGACACCGACATAGGTCAGAATCGGGTGCCGTTCCTCCGGCGGCGTCAGGATGGTGGACATCTCCCGGATGCCGGCCAGGCTCATCTCCAGCGTTCGGGGAATCGGCGTGGCTGACATGGTGAGCATGTCCACATGCGCCCGCAGCGAGGTGATGTGCTCCTTGTGTTCAACGCCGAAGCGCTGCTCCTCATCAACGATGACCAGGCCGAGATCTTTGTAGGCGATCGACGGCTGCAGCAACCGGTGGGTGCCGATGACGATGTCAACGCTGCCGTCGGCAAGTCCCTTGACGGTCAGCTTGGAATCGCGCTCGTCGCTGAACCTGGACAGACCCTTGACATTGATCGGGAAGGCTGAC
>JBBSUU010000609.1:0-1958 GCA_038234115.1 Mycobacteriales bacterium | reverse complement strand
CCGGGTTACTCAGCGTGCCGATGCCTTCCACCGTCACCGAAACCGTCTGGCCGGCATCCATCGGGCCCACCCCGGCCGGGGTACCGGTCAGAATGACATCGCCGGGCATCAGCGTCATGATCTCGGAAACGAATTCGATGATGGCACTGACCTTGTGCACCATGTCAGAGGTGCGACCGTCCTGCTTCACCTCGCCATCGAGTTCGGTGGCAATCGCCAGATCCGATGGGTCCAAATCGGTTTCGATCCACGGGCCCAGCGGACAGAAGGAATCAAAAGACTTACCGCGAGTGAACTGGACATCGAGGCGTTGCAGATCTCGCGCCGTGACATCGTTGGCAATGGTGTAGCCAAGAATGACCGAACTGGCGTTCTCCGCCTTGACATCCCGACCCGGCCGGCCGATCACGACGGCCAATTCACCTTCGAAATCGACCCTTGCCGAGGACGGCGGCAGCTGGATCGCCACGTTCGGCCCGATGACAGAGCTCGGCGGCTTGAGGAAGATCACCGGCTCGTCGGGCACATCGTGACCCATCTCCGCAGCATGGTCGGCGTAGTTACGGCCCACCGCAATGATTTTCGAGGACAGGATCGGCGCCAGCAGCCGGACATCGGCAAGCGGCCAGCTGCGTCCGGTGAACTCCGGGTTACCGAACGGGTGGTCCTTGATCTCGCGAGCGATCAGATCGGCCGGCGAATCCAGGTCACCCTCGATGGAAACAAACGCCAATCCCGCCGGATGCGCGATACGCCCGAGCCGCATGTCATATTCTCCAAATCAGTCGGTGTGCCACAGACTCTGCAGCCCTCAACCCACGAACTGTTGCAGGCCAACGGCAAACCTTACTCCGCGACGATCGGGTTCTCCGTCGCCGCGTAGAGCAACGAATCGACCAATGCCAGCCAGGAGGCCTCGATGACATTGGCATGTACGCCAACAGTGGTCCATTCCCGGCCACCTCGAGCCGAGGTCACCAGCACCCGGGTCACCGAATCAGTGCCGCCGGAGTCGGCCAAGATCCGAACCTTGTAGTCCACCAGATGAACCTCGTCCAGATCCGGGAGCAAACCCGACAACGCCTGCCGAAGCGCGGAATCCAGCGCATTGATCGGACCGTTACCGTCCGCGGTGGCGATCTTGCGTTGGCCGGCAGCCTGGATCCGCACCGTTGCTTCGGCTTCCGGCCCCTCGGCGATCACGCGGTAGGAATCCACCACGAATGGCCAAACCCGCTCCGGTGCATTGTCTTCGGTGGTTCGCTCGGATTGAAAGGCCAGGAGTTCCTGTCTGACCAGCAGGGCGAATGAGGCATCCGCGGCCTCATAGGACCATCCTCTGGCTTCCCGCTCCTTGACCGTCCGCACCAATGTCGAGACCACTTCGGGATGGGCGCCCAGATCGATCCCCAACTCCAGAGCCTTCAACTCGATAGAGGCCCGGCCGGCCATTTCGGTGACCAGGATGTGCATCTCATTGCCGACTGCTGCCGGATCGAGGTGGTTGTAGAGCTCGGGTCCAACTTTGATCGCGCTGGCATGCAGACCTGCCTTGTGCGCAAAAACTGACGAACCGACATAGGCCTGGTGAGCGTTGGGGGTGATGTTGGCCAATTCGGCAAGAGCGTGCGACACCCGCACCATCTCCGCCAGCGCACCGGCCGGCAGGACCGGTTTGCCCATTTTCGTCACCAACCCGCCGATGACGGCGAAAAGATCGGCATTGCCGGCTCGCTCCCCGTAACCGTTGGCAGTGCATTGAGCGTGGGTGACGCCGGCGTCAACGGCGGCGAGGGTGTTGCCCACCGCACAACCGGTGTCATCCTGACAGTGGATACCCAAACGAAAACCGGTGCGCTGCAATACTTCGGTCACCGTTTGGTGAATTCCCATCGGCAGCATACCGCCATTGGTATCGCACATCACCACCACATCGGCGCCGGCCTTCACCGCCGCTT
>JBBSUU010000608.1:0-1960 GCA_038234115.1 Mycobacteriales bacterium | reverse complement strand
TCCCACCCGGCGTCGGTCACGCCGAAGGCGGCCGCCACGGCCGTCAGATGCTCGTCGGTGGTTACCTCTGAGACAGCCACCTGGACCACATCCTCGCCCTCGACCCAGAGGTTGATTCCCGACTCGCGGGCGGCGGCGACAATTTCCGTTGCCTTCCCCGGCACCCGGGCCCGAACGGTGTCGAAGAAGTGCTCATAGTCGATCTCAACCCCGGCAGCACGAAGGGTTTTGGCCAATGCCACCGCCTTGCGATGAATATCGCGAGCGATCGCGGTCAGCCCGTCCGGTCCGTGGTATACCGCGTACATGGATGCCATCACGGCCAGCAGCACTTGGGCGGTGCAGATGTTGGAAGTGGCCTTTTCCCGGCGGATGTGTTGTTCCCGGGTCTGCAGCGCAAGCCGATAGGCCGGGTTGCCGTCCGCATCGTGGGAGACTCCGACCAAACGGCCGGGCAGTTGCCGTTGCAGATCCTGGCGAACGGCCATGAAAGCGGCGTGCGGTCCACCGAAACCCAGCGAGACGCCGAACCGCTGACTGGAACCGACAGCGATATCGGCGCCGATCTCACCTGGCGAACGGAGCAGGGTCAGTGCCAGGAGATCGGTGGCGACAACGACCTTCGCCTCACGCTGATGGGCCTGCGCGATCAGCTCCTGTTGATCCCGGATCGCCCCGGAAGCTCCGGGGTAGGACAGCAGCAGGCCGAAAAAATCGCCGATGGGCAGGCCCTGCCTCAGATCGGCGATGACCAATTCAATCCCGATCGGCTCCGATCTGGTCTGCAGGATCGCCAACGTCTGCGGCAGGGTATCGGTGTCCACCACGAAGCGGCGCGACTTCGATCGGGAGGATCGCAATGCCAGCGTCATTGCTTCGGCAACCGCGGTCGCCTCATCCAGCATGGAGGCATTGGCAATATCAAGCCCGGTCAAATCGGAGACGGCTGTCTGGAAGTTGAGTAGCGCTTCGAGTCGGCCTTGGGAGATCTCCGGCTGATAGGGCGTGTAGGCGGTGTACCACGCAGGGTTCTCCAGCACATTGCGCTTGATCACGCCCGGGGTGATGGTGTCGTGGTAACCCAGGCCGATCATCTGGACCATCGGTCGGTTCTTCGCGGCGAATGCGCGCAGCTCGGCCAAAGCAGCAACTTCTGATGCCGCCGGCGGAATGTTGAGCGACTCCACCGAACCGGTCGGTCGGATCGTCGTCGGAACAGCCGCGTCGGCCAGCGCCTCGAGGTCCGGTAGCTCTAGTGCCTTCAGCATCGCAGTGAGGCCAGCGACGTCAGGGCCGATATGACGATCCACGAAGGCCGGAATTCCGGCGAATGCATTGCTGCTCATGACTACCCTCTTTCGATCCGGCGAAGCCGGGCGGGTCCTGCGGACCAGGTCGCCCTCAGGGGTACGGAAGCGCAACCGGATAGCAGGCTACCCGGCCCTCCCCCTCTGTCACGGGCACCTGAGAGTGTCACCGGCGAACCGGCTTGCCCCGTCGGTGAGGCGGTCCAGCCGCCCTCTCTCCAGAGATGTCTCATCCTTGCGATTCTGAGCCTGAGAGATTCCGGGGAGGAATTGCTCCTTCGGCGCCTTCCGCTGCTCATTGACCCGTAACGCCCGGGTGAACACCGAAGGGACTCTCCCGCAAGGGATCGCCAACGCATGCAAATCTACCAGCCGGGCGCGCCGACCGACTTCACGTACTTGATCACACCCTCTCAGGTGCCCGCGCGGTGTCCAATAATCTGAAAATGACTGGTTGCCGACCGGCGCAGGTTGAGGCGGACCCGAAGTCCGACCTCGCGGCTGACCAACCAGGCCAGCACGATCGCGGCCAGAATGATCATCGACCCGGCGAACATCATGGCCACTGCGGGCCCGAAATATTCGGTGGCAGCGCCCAGGATGATGGATCCGACCGGCGTGCCACCGAGCATGACCAGTCCGAACAGGCTCAT
>JBBSUU010000607.1:0-1967 GCA_038234115.1 Mycobacteriales bacterium | reverse complement strand
AGCTGCGCCACACCCCGGTGTGACTGGTCCACTCTATCCGATATCTTCCAGTGCTTGCGACCATCCGGTGACCTGACCCGGGCCACCGGGCGCCGCTGAAGCGCCCGGCAATCGGCGTAATTACATCCCCGCAGGTGCCGCTCGCGCGACCAAAGTCAGCAGTGTTGCCTCCGGTCGACACGCAAATCGAACGGGTAAATACGGGTTGGCTCCAACACCTGCGGAAACATTCAACCAAGAGGTAGATCCCCACCGGGACAAGCCTCGTGCCCGGCTGCGATCTATCCCACAATTTGTCACCACCGCACCAATCCCAGGGATCCGAACCTGTCCGCCATGGGTGTGTCCGGCCAGAAGTAGGTCGTAGCCATCACCGGCGAACCGGTCGAGCAATTCCGGTTCCGGGGAATGCAGAACCCCGATCCGGACACCGGCCTGTGCGTCGGCCTGGCCGGCGACCTTCGAGTAGTCCGACCGCATCGTGTGCGGATCATCCACCCCCGCGAGGGCAATCTGTTGGCCACGAATCGAAATGTTGCCAAGCCTGTTGCTCAGATCGAGCCAACCGCGTTCTACCTGTGCAGCCCGCCAATCCCGCCACGGCAGCGGATCCCCCGGAATTCGCGGGCCCTTGGGCAGGAAATACCGATGTGGGCTCTTGCGAACCGGCGCGGTGTAGTCGTTGTTACCGAAAACGAACGCGCCCGGTAGGTCCAGCAACCCACCGAGCGCACTCACCGCGGTGGGAACGGCTTTGACATGCGAGAGGGTATCCCCGGTGTTGATCACCAGATCCGGGTGCAGCTTCGCCAGCCCGGAGATCCAGGCAACCTTGCGATCCTGGCCGGGTAGCAGATGGAGATCGGACAGATGCAGTACCCGCAGCGGCCAGGCACCCGGCTCGAGCACCGGAACCTCCACCCGCCGCAGGACAAACATCTGCGGTTCGATGTAACGGGCGTAGCCGGCCGCGGCAGTGACAATGCCGGTCAGGGCAGTAGCGGTTCGCCGGAGGTGTGGTGTTCGAGAGTGATTCTCGCTTCTCACGCGGCGGGTCCGCTGGAGATGCGCAGGGTCACCGTTGCACCTTCAACAGCTGATTGGGTCGGGGTGTAAAACAGCAGGGTGCCGGGTGCGGCCGGGTCGGATCGCTCGACTTCGGCCGGCACGAATCCTTCGGCAACCAAGGCCGCTTCGGCTTCGGCCACCGATTTGCCGGACAAGTTCGGCACCGTCTTCGTGGTGCCGGTGCGATACACCGGGTCGGCCGGTTCGAAGAAGGTCTTGCCACGGGCCTCGACAAGCGGTTTCATCGCTGCCGTCCATGTCGCGGCCGGTACGCTGCCGCCGCTCATCCCTCTGGCGGTGCCGGCTTCGATCTCCTCGAAGGTGCAGGACCGTAGTGGTTCAACGCAGATCGACTGGGGCTTGCTGAGGAAGTCCCAGACCACCACGGAGGATGAGTACAGCGGGGTGTAGCCGAGGAAGGCTGACGACTTGTACTGCTGGGTGGTTCCGGTCTTACCGGCAACCGCCTGGTCGGGCCAGCCAGCGGCCTGGAAGCTGGCGCTGGATGTTCCGTCCTGGGCGTCCTCGGTCAGGGCTTGGGTCAGTGTTCTGGCCAACTTCGGCTCCAGCGGTTGATCGCAGGGGATCGTGGCCCAGTCCACGGATGCGCCGGTGCGGTCGGTGATGCCTTTGACGGGTGTCGGCGGACACCACTGCCCATCTGATGCCAGGGTCGCACCCACATTGGATAACTCCAACGGGCTGACCGGACTGACACCGAGAGTGAACGAGGAGATGCGCTGTTGATTGATCAGGTCGGCATAGCTACCGGCCACATCGGAAAAGCCCGGCTCGACATCCCCGGCGCTGAGCTTGTAACCGCGAAGGCCGAGGCCGACCGCCATGTCGACCACCGATTTGAGGCCTACCTGATCTTCCAGGGCAACGAAAGCGGTGTT
>JBBSUU010000606.1:0-1968 GCA_038234115.1 Mycobacteriales bacterium | reverse complement strand
TTTCTCTGCCGGCGCGGCGCCGGAGTTCCCGCTGCGCACCGTTATCCAGGTACGGGCCCACGGGGGCACCGTCGCCGGCAGCGCGGATCTGGTGGACGGCCAGATCCGCGTGACGCTCGATGATCCGGTGCGGGGTATCGCCCCGGGTCAAACGGTGGTGTTGTACGAACCGACGAACGAATACGTCATCGGCTCGGCCACGATCCTGCGCGCTGCCTGATGTCAACGGCTCAAGACGTAGGTCGGCCCTGGTATCTGGGGGTGGCCACCGGTATCGGATCGATGCCCGGTGTGGATCCGAGCTAGTCGGCGAAGATCATTGCCGGTGAGCTACCGGAGCTGCCTTATCTGGCTGAGTTACCGGCCCGCGGAGTGGGTGCCGATATGGTCGGTCGGACAGCGGGATTGCTGGTCGATGTCCATGCCGAAGTGGTGCCTTCGGGCTGGCGGGTCTCGCGACGTCCGACCCGAGATCAGCGTCGGGCCAAAGATTTTCTATCCTGGGACCTGGATTCGGCCGAGCAACACTATGGTGGCGCCGGCCAGGTGAAAGTGCAGATCTGCGGTCCATGGACGTTGGCCGCCATGATGGAGGTGCCCAGCGGACATCGGGCGCTGGTCGACTATGGCGCCGTTGATGATCTGGCGGCTTCTCTTGCCGAGGGACTTGCACTGCATATGGCCGACCTGCGCCGCCGGTTGCCCGGAACCGAAGTGGTGGTGCAGATTGACGAACCCGCATTACCCGCGGTGCTGGCCGGGAGCCTCCCAACGGCAAGTGGTTTCGGCACCGTGCGGTCCGTTGCCCACCATCGCGCCGGCGAAGTTCTCAAGAAACTCAAGGCCACTGCGGGCGACCGCGCGATCATTCACTGCTGTCACGCCGAGCCGCCGCTGCGTCTTTTCCGAGAATCGGGTTTCCGGCTATTGTCAACAGATTTCACCTTGATCGGCACCGAGACCGCAGCCCTTGACGCCATCGGTGAACTGGTGGAGGACGGCGTGATCATGATGGCCGGCATCATCCCCAGTACTCAGCCGACGGGTGCTCGCGGCGCGATGCCCGACTCCGATCGCCCCGTCGAGCATCCCGAGCGGGCTGCAGAATCGGCGTCCGGGTCATTGAAGGAATGGGCCCGTCCAGTGGTGCAACCGCTGTCTAATCTCGGGTTCTCGGCATTGACCATGGCCGAGCAGGTCATCCCCACTCCTACCTGCGGTCTCGCCGGAGCGAGTGTGCTGTGGGCCAGGAGAGCCTTGTCGCTGTCGCGAGATGTGGCCAGGCTGATCGGTGAACCACTGATCTGATCGGACTGCCGCCTGAAATCCAAGAGTCCAGCCAGGGGAGTGTCACATGGGTGCAATATATGAGATTCTTGCTTTCTCAGATCAACTGCCACGATTCGACCTGGCCTATCGGCCCTTGGGTACCGCGGAAGAGGCCAGGGCCGGTGCAGATGCGGTGTTTAAGGGTCGCATTGGTCCGGCAATCGGAACTGCGTCCCTGCTGGCAGCCCTGCATCCCCCCATCGGTCAGATTTTTGCCGCAACCTTCGGCACCGCAATGATTCTGGTCGGCCGTGATGTCAGCGAACTGCTGGATCTTCCGGAACAGACGGCCCCTCTGGCGGCCGGGCGCAGCACGACGAGACTGTTGCTGAACAGCACATTTGACGCGGTCTCGGTCCAGATCTGGTCCGGTGAAAGCGATACCGTCCGTGAACTGATGTTGACCGCAGACCAGGGTGTGGTCATCGACGTAGGCGAGCGACTGCATTTCGAGGCGCCGTTCTGGGCGGGGCAGGTTCCCGATGAGCATTACGCCACGCCGGAAATGCCCTTCCATCCGCTGAGTCTGGGCGAAGAGGCACTGCGCACCTACTTCGGCTTCGTCATGGCGGGTAATCCCCACGACGATGATCTGGACGCCCTGCAGATCGAGCTCTATGGTTTCGAGATCGCCCCAAT
>JBBSUU010000605.1:0-1978 GCA_038234115.1 Mycobacteriales bacterium | reverse complement strand
CGCATCGCCGGTGAGTAATACCCGGTGCCGGAGGCATCACCATGATCGGTGGTTTGCTCGGCGCAGCCCGAGAGTTTCCAGGTCAGCCAGTCGTGCGGGAGCAGCACAGCCGCCGTTTTCGCCGCATTCTCGGGTTCGTTTTCCAACATCCAGCGCAGCTTGGTCACCGTCATCGAAGCGGTCGGGACAGAACCGATGGCATCTGCAGTCTGCTGCGGTCCACCGAAGTGGTCCACGACCGCCCCGGCCTGCTTCGCTGACCGCATGTCGTTCCACAACAACGCATGTCGAATTACCTGGCCATCTTCGTCCAGCGCCACCATGCCGTGTTGCTGCCCGCCGACGCTGATCGCGCCGGCCCGCAGGAGGAGACCACTACCGGCCGCGGACAACGCCTCCCACCAGGCCTGCGGATGAACCGACGTGCCCGGCGGGTGCGGCGCGGCGGCTTGGTCCACGATGACGCCGTCAGAAGCGCGAACCAGCACCACCTTGGTGGACTGGGTGGACGAGTCGATGCCGGCAACCAGCGTTTCGGTCATGGATGCATTCTGACAGACGAGGCGGGCGGCCACGGTTGGCGCAAAGTTGGGTCCGGCAGCGGCAGCTGGTTGGGTCGGTGCCGATCCGAGGAATCATCGGCGAATTGATTGCCGATGCGACCGGATGGACGACAGGGCCGCCCTTGGCTGCTCAGGCCGGGGTGACGACCTGCCGCAGCACGGTGGCCTGGGCGAGCGCATCCATTGCCTCATTGATCTGGTCCAACCCGATCCGATCCGAGATCAGTTTTTCCACCGGCAACTTGCCCTGCTCCCAAAGTTCGATAAATTTCGGGATATCGCGCGCCGGAACACTCGACCCGAGATAGCACCCGATGATCCGACGCCCGCCGCCGACCAGATCCAACGGTGACATCGGTACCGTGACACCGGGTTTCGTCAACCCGGCCAGAACGGTGCGCCCGCCCGGCCCGGTGATCGCGATAGCGGTGCTGACGGCCGAACCGGCGCCGGCCGCTTCAATGGCAACATCAACCCTCACCCCGGACAGCTCACCGGGGTCGATGGCTCGAGTGGCGCCCAATTCCATCGCAATCGCTCGTTTCGCCGGCACCGGGTCGATGGCGATGACCTCACCGGCTCCCAAAGCAACAGCGGTCAAAATAGCGGCCAGCCCGACGCCGCCGAGACCGACCACCGCGACCGAATCGCCGGCCGCCAATTCGGCCGCATTCAACACCGCGCCACCGCCGGTGAGTACCGCGCAACCCATTAATGCGGCGATGTCGGCGGGAACGTGCTTTCCGACCACCACCGCAGAACGCTGATCCACGACCGCATGGGTAGCAAATCCGGACACGCCGAGGTGATGATAAACCGGGGCACCGCGAAGGCTCAGCCGGCGACCACCGCCGATCAGCTCACCGGCACCGTTGGACGCCGACCCGGGAATGCACGGCTGCCGGCCATTGCTGCGGCAGCCGGCGCAGTCGCCGCAACGCGGCAGGAAGGTCAGCACGACGCGGTCCCTGACTTGGATATCTGATACGCCAGAACCGGTCTCGAGTACCAGGCCGGCTGCCTCGTGGCCCAGCAGCATCGGCACCGGCCGCGGCCGGTTGCCATTGACCACGGACAGGTCCGAGTGACAGATGCTGGCTGCCTCAATCTTGACGAGCAGTTCGCCCGGCCCGGGCGCAGCCAACTCCAGCTGCTCGACCACGATCGGCCGACTCCCGGCATAGGGCGCGGCGGCATTGATTTCGGTCAGGACAGCTCCGGTGATCTGCATGCTGTCCTGTCTACCCGCAGGCTATTGCGGGATCTCGCGCAGGTGGGGCAAGACCTCGTGTTGACAGCGTTGGCCTGGTGGAGATTCGGCGCCTACTTGGCATCAGCATAGTTATCCACCAGTACCGGTCGAACCGGAGTCCGGGCGCGCCCACCGGGAAACACCAAGCGGCAGGCCAACTCTG
>JBBSUU010000604.1:0-1988 GCA_038234115.1 Mycobacteriales bacterium | reverse complement strand
ATTACTTCCTGCCGGCATCACCAAAGCTGGGGATTCCGCACGCTGAGAATGCTGCCGGACACGGCCAAAAATTCAGCCACCGGCCGGCTGAGCGTAGGTGTTCGGGCCTGGCACTCGCAAGGCATCGATCCGCACGGTGTCCAGCTGAGTGACCTGCAGACTGCCGGTCGCACGCTTGACCGTGTCACTGACCCCGCCGGGGATGTTCATCGCCGCTGTCAGGGTTGGGGGGTCGCCGATCGCCAAAATCACATACGGTGCGGTGAGGGCGGTTCCATCCAGCGTGATCTGACCGACGGTGCCGGTGAAAGCCGAGTCGACACCGATCCGGACGTTGTTGACCTGGACGGCTTCCGCCCCGGCGTTACGGAGTTCCTGCAGTGCCGCCAGCAGCACCTCCGGTGGAATGCCCGCATTTGGATCATTGACGGTCATCTGCACGCCGGGCCCGGCGGCAACCGCTGTCCCGGCCAAGATGGCCAGCGCCTCGCCGCGACGCTGCGCCTCGGCCAACGCCGCGGCCGATGACGCCCCGCCGGAGCGCAGCGTTGCCAGCGTCTTTTGCAGGTCGGTGATTTCCGCCGTGAGATCGTCGGAGCGGCGCTGCAAGCCGTCCAGAATGGCCACCAGGTCCTGCGGCCTTGCACTGCTGAGGGTGTCACCATCAGAAACCCGCTGGACCTGCACCACAATGCCGAAGCCCAGAAGTGCACACAGCGCACCGATCAGCAGATGGGATGTTGTCCTGGACCTTGCGGGAGGGGCGGTCGGCACCTGCTCATCCGGAACCGGCCCGTCAACGGCATCCTCGTGTCGCCCCACCTCAAGCCTTGAAGATGTGACGGCGGATTGCGGCGGCGTTCCCGAAAATTCGGATTCCGAGGACGACAACCACCGCAGTGGACAGCTGGGAACCGACACCGAGTTGGTCGCCCAGGAAGACGATGAACGCGGCAACAATCACGTTCGCGATAAACGATGTGACAAAGACCTTGGCATCAAAGATGTTTCCCAACTTGGCCCGCAAACCCCCGAGGACTGCATCCAGCGCGGCCACAACGGCGATGGGCAGATAAGGGCCCAGCCAATCGGGCACCGTCGGCGAGAACAACACCCCGACGAGAATGCCGATGCCCAACGCAATTACCGCGTACAAGGTTGATCTCCGATCATCCGGTTGTCTGCACCACATCTGTTACGTCCGAGCCCGTCTGGGCTGGGTCGGTCTGGGCCGAATCGCTCTGGGCCGAATCGCTCTGGGCCGAACCTGTCTGGGCCGAATCCGAGCCGTCTTCGGGGATTTGGATGTACCGCAGGCTTATCGCGGCCGCAGCCGGCAACGTCATCGAGTCCACCGCCAAAACGTCGAAACCAATTCCGTACAGCTGAACAAAAGTTGAAAACCGGCCGAACCCGGAGGTACTGATGAAGTTCTGATGGATGGTCTTCGGATTTCCGATCGCCTCGACGACCAACGGCCAGGTGGTGGGGCGGTTGTCCACCAGAATCGCGCCCCCGGCCTGTCGAATGGCGCTGGTCAACCGTAACCGGATCCCACCGATGGAGACCGCCTCCGCGCCAGCGGCCCACAGCCCGTTGACCATCAGCTGGACGTCCCGATCCAGAATCACGCCGTCGCCGGTGACCGCGTCCGGGTCGGTCAGGGTGACCCGTAAACCCGGGCCCATCACCTCGGTGAGCGCATTGTCGGCCTCAAGATCAGCCAGCGTCTGCATGGGCCCACCCCCGCCGAGTGCTGACTGCCCCTGCCGGACCTCGACCGCCAGCGCCGCTGCGGAGGAGGCCAGCACGGATTCGCGCTCCTGGGCCGCCGCCACATCAAGATTCAACGCGGCCCGCGCTTCCTGAACACCGGGTGCGTTATCCCTGGTATTCGACGCGGCGACACCGAGCAGGAGGCCGATGGCGAGCGTTCCGATGGCGAGTGTTGCAGTTGTCACGCGAGCTTTTGTGGCGGATGTCCTTTT
>JBBSUU010000603.1:0-1989 GCA_038234115.1 Mycobacteriales bacterium | reverse complement strand
TCGCCTGCGAACTGGTCGCAGCGGTGCGGGCACTCCGGCTGCGCGAGCTGAGGGTGGTCCTTACCGGCCCGATCGCACTGGCTTTTGATCAGTGCGGTGGACTATCAGATGTCATGGTCGATCGTGATCTGACCACCGACATCGACGCGGCATCGGATCTACTACCGGGGCTGGCGCAAATTCTTGGACAGTAGTGGAAGTTCAAAAGCGTTCTCTGCTAGACCATGTCATCCAACGGCCGGAGCTCGTCGGCGTAGGAGACCGAGGTGCGACGCAACATTCCGGTCCGGCTGACCAAATACTGGCCCATCCTCCACAGCGGCGGCGAGTATGCATGGATGGAAACACTGCCGGCGTCGCGGCCGGTCAGGCGGTGAATATGTTCAGGCCCGAAGCTGAAGGCGCTACCGGCGCTGACTTCGGTCCGGAGGCTGGGCGCAGCCACTGCCAGATTGTGTTCGGTCAGCGTTCCCTGAGTGACAGCCACTGCACCGGAGGAGATGTCATGGTCATGCCAACCGGTGTCGTTCTGCGGCGTCCAGCACAACACCCACACATCGACGTGAGCGTCGCGGTGTAGACACACGTAATGCCGCTTGTCGTCGCTGAAGGCCACATGTTCCTCCCACTGCGTCGGGTCGTTGGCAATACCGCCGGCCAGTTCCAAAAGCTCAACGGCATCCAGATCACGTCCGGGCAAATTGGTCAACGTGATGTCGGCGTTGATGGTGCTCAGCGGTACCGCATTCTGGGCGGGCACGCCGTCGGTGGCCGGATGCGTGACAATGCCGACAAGTTCGTCGGTCACAAAAACTGGATGCGCAGCAGCGTCCAACGATCCGGTTATAACAGCGTGTGCGGGATCGGAAAAGGTGGTAACAGAATCAATTACGGTCATGGCTGACCTCCTTCGAGGAAACGCCGCGGATTGGTGATGCGAACGGCGTGGGTGGCAGCCGGCCCGAGTTTCGGGTCGGTGGGTTCGGCATTGGGACGGTCACTGCCGAAGACGATCGGGTCGATACCGAGTACCCGAATCAAGGAATCAAGACCGAGACGACCGTAGGAAGAGGTCTCGACGAAGGTATTGGGATCGATCACAATGGGCTTACCGCCGCGCATGGTGAAACGTTCGTGATGCAAGGGCGCCAGACCGGCTCCGGCCAGAAAGCAGATTCGAAGCTCGGGCAGCAGATTTCGTCCTTCTATCTGCCAGGCCCACCAGGCGGCCTGCATCTGTGCCGTGTAATCCACCACTGCGGGCCACCAGGCCGGAAACTGTCCGTCCGAGTAGTGCCCGGCCGGAATCGGACCCGGATGCACGATTACCGGCTTGTCGGCCCGCTCACATTCCCGCAGCACCGGTGCTATCCGATCGACCGAGGCCGGGGTCGCCAGCTGGGTGGCCGAAATTTGCAATCCGACAAATCCGGCCGTCAGATGTTTTGCCAGCGAGGTGAGATCAGGTTCCACCTCACCAATGGCCGCCCACGAACCGAACGGCTCACCCAGATCTGCCGCTCCTCGATGCCAGGCCTGCAGTAGTGGTAACGCATCGTCGGGATCCAACTGCTCGATTCCCAGGGGGCTTGACAGGCTGAGCAGAATTTTGTCGTAGCCGTCGTCCAAGGCGGCCCGGGCGGCGACATCATGATCAACCGGGTTGACCTCGAACGGGGCCTCGCCCGACAAATGCAAGGTCCAGTTCCGCAGGTAGGGAGCCTTGACCCGAGATCGCAAAACTTCCACCAATTCCAGCGGCCACAGGTGTTGGTGAACATCGATCGGTCGCGCGGTCGGGGCAAGTCCTGCTGACATGGTGTGCGCGATCCTTCCTGCGGTGATGCGCTTAAGTGAAGCGGTTAACCTATCGGTTTGTCAAGAGCGCCGGGGCGGGAGTGGCGGGACTGCGAATGAAGCCGCGTCGGTCAGACCGTCCGAATCAGACCGTCCGAATCAGACCGTCCGAATCAGACCGTAATCAGACCG
>JBBSUU010000602.1:0-2030 GCA_038234115.1 Mycobacteriales bacterium | reverse complement strand
GATTCCGCTGATCGCGCAGGCGCAGGTGAGCCGGCAGTGGCCGGGCACCCTCCAGGTGGCGGTGATCCCGCGGACTCCGGTGGCCGTCGTACCGGCCAACAGTTCGCTGTACCTACTGGATAATCTTGGTACCCCCTACATCGCCGTGCCTGCTGCGCCGGCCGGTCTGGTCACCCTGCGGTTGGCGACACCCGGTCCGGCCGATTCGGCGACCCTGGCCGGCCTCGCCGTCGTGCAGGCGCTGCCGGCGGAGCTGATCCCGTTGTTGGCCACGGTCTCGGCGCGCAGTGCCTACGACATCAGTCTGGAACTGCTCGACGGTCGGACCGTGCAGTGGGGAGGGGTTGCGGACAGCCTGCGGAAGGGACAGATTTTGCCGGCCGTGCTGGCCCAACCCGGGACCTCCTTCGACATCTCTGACCCGGCGTTGGTCACTGTTCGTTGACCTGCTCGGCGGGCGTGGCCTCGAAGCCGCCCGGCCCGACGGCACTGAACAAAGACGGAACTGGTCAAACTCGCCGAAACCGGCTTTTCGAACCGGATTTCGGCGATTGTGCTCAGTGACGAGCCCGGTGTCGTGCCAAACTGGACTCACCTGAGAGAAATTGGGAATGGCGCGGCGCGCCTCCGAATGACAATGCCAATCGGCCCATACCGTCGTTCTCACAGACCAGCTTGACATAACTATAAGGGTCTGGTTCAGGTTGAGGGTTGTAGGACACGCCCGAGACCGACCAGCGTCCATGAATCCAGCATCTGATTGCCCCGTACCTCAAATGCACGTTCAGCAACGAAAGAAGGGCCACCGGGCCATGACGCCACCGCACAACTACCTCGCCGTGATCAAGGTCGTCGGCATCGGCGGCGGCGGAGTCAACGCCGTCAACCGAATGATCGAAGTGGGCCTGCGCGGTGTGGAGTTCATCGCGATCAACACCGATGCCCAGGCTCTGTTGATGTCCGATGCCGATGTCAAACTGGATGTCGGGCGTGAACTGACCAGGGGACTCGGCGCCGGCGCCAATCCGGATGTCGGGCGTAAGGCCGCCGAGGACCACCGCGAAGAAATCGAAGAGGTCCTCAAGGGCGCCGACATGGTGTTCGTGACCGCGGGTGAGGGCGGCGGTACCGGCACCGGCGGCGCACCGGTGGTGGCCTCCATCGCCAAAAAGCTCGGCGCCCTGACGATCGGTGTTGTCACCCGTCCGTTTGCATTCGAGGGAAAGCGTCGCGGCGGCCAGGCCGAGGAAGGCATCAAGGAGTTGCGCAACGAGTGCGACACTCTCATCGTCATCCCGAACGATCGGTTACTGCAGCTCGGCGATCTCGGAGTGTCCTTGATGGACGCCTTCCGCAGCGCTGATGAAGTGCTCCTGAACGGTGTTCAGGGCATTACCGACCTGATCACCACCCCGGGCCTGATCAATGTCGACTTCGCCGACGTCAAGTCCGTGATGGCCGGAGCGGGCACGGCTCTGATGGGTATCGGATCTGCTCGCGGCGAAGGCCGCGCCGTCCAGGCCGCGCAGAAGGCGATCTCCTCACCGCTGCTGGAAGCCTCGATGGACGGCGCCTACGGCGTGCTGTTGTCCATCGCCGGTGGCAGTGACCTCGGTCTTTTCGAGATCAACGAGGCTGCCTCGTTGGTCCAGGAAGCCGCTCACGAGGATGCCAACATCATCTTCGGAACCGTCATCGACGATTCACTCGGCGACGAAGTGCGGGTCACCGTGATCGCGGCCGGCTTCGACTCCGCTCCCAACCGGATTCCGCCGCCACGGCAGACGGCGGCTTCGGTGGCCTCGGCCACCGCGGGGGAGACCCGCGCGCCAGAGCCCGCTGGCCAGCAACAACAGCGTCAACAGCAGTACCAGGCTCCGCAGCGCGAGCGTGCAACACCGCAGTACATCCCGGCCGAGAACCCGATTACCCCGCCCGCCTCGGTCGGCCAGACCGGTTCGATGCGCCCCGGGCGGCTACTGGACGACGACGATGACGACGTCGATGTGCCGCCTTTCATGAAGCGGTAG
>JBBSUU010000601.1:0-2067 GCA_038234115.1 Mycobacteriales bacterium | reverse complement strand
TTGCTCTGGGCGTAGTTGTCGACCTGGATGGAGTGGTCGATGACCAGGTCCACGGGAACCAGGGGGTTGATGCGCTGGGCGTCGCCGCCCAGCTCGGCCAGGGCGTCGCGCATGGCGGCCAGGTCGACGACGGCGGGCACGCCGGTGAAGTCCTGCATGAGCACCCGGGCCGGGGTGTAGGCGATCTCCCTGTCGGGCTCGGCCAGGGGATCCCAGTTGGCCAGGGCGGTGATGTGATCGGCGGTGATGTTGGCACCGTCTTCGGTGCGAAGCAGGTTCTCCAGTAGCACCTTCAGGGAGAAGGGCAGCTTGGTCGCGTTCTCCAACCCCTTGACTCCGGCGATCTTGAAATATTCGTAGCTCTGCTCGCCCGACGGACCGGTGACGGTGAGGGTGTCTTTGGCGGCGAAGCTGTTACTGGCTTCCGGCACGGGTTTCTCTCCTTGTAGCGGCGGCGAATCCAAATCCTGATTCCCGCTGGGGATCAGACACCGGCGCGGCGGCCCCGGTGCGATGCAGTGCCAAACCGGCCGGAGCGGGTGATCTTCCCCGCAGGCAACCTCTATGACGCGTGCGGTTCAAACAGTACGCTTGTCCTGCTATGGCGGCAACAGGACATGCCGAAACACAACGAACCCGCTCGGCCGAAGGGCCGAACGGGTTCGTCGCTGTAGTTCCTCAGTGCCGCATCGCTGATTACATACCGTTGAGCAGCTCGATGAACAGGTCGATGTCCTGCGGTTCCGCACCGGAAAGCAGCTGCGGGAAGATCCCGAATACCGATCGGACGGGGCTGACGTACCAGCTGCCGTCCACCTCGGTGGTGACGATGCCGATTCCGAGTGCGGCCTTGATCATCCGGACGGCAACTTCGGAAATCTGCGAAAGCTGGTCGTTGGTGAAGCTGTCGGAGCCGGCCAGGGCACTCTCCAACTGGTCTTTGACGGTGGCAGCGTCATAGGTGGTCGTATTTCCCTGGGCGGTGATGGTTACCGAACCGGCGGCCACGTCACGTTCGACCTTGACGGTATCGCCCTGGTAGGTGATCTCCATCGTGCCCAGCGACACCTTCTTGCCGCCGGTGACATCGTCAACCGTCCAGGTCGCGTTGACCTGCGCATCAGTAGCGGGGATCTGGCCAACCGAGTCGACGATCAGCTTGCCGTAATCGTGCACGGCGCCCATCTCATCAGGTGCCATGATCTGAATGATTGACTCCGCGTTGCCGTCGAGGCTGGACTTGATCAAGCTATCGACTGCAGCCTCCGGCGTTGCTGCACCGACCGCTGGGATCTTGTCCGCGGGCGTGACCGTCTTTCCGGCCTCCTGTGCTGCGTAGTCGGCCAGCGTGTAGAACAAGCTCGGGTACCACTTGCCATCGCGCTGCACGGTGGAGATCCGAATCGGCTTACCGTTGTTCTCGTCGCGGATGATCTGCGCGATATCGATCACGGTCGGTTTTTGGTCGATCTGCGGCATATCGCCACCGAGAGACCCGCCGGCCTTGGTGAGGGCGGCCTGCAGTTGCTTGAACTTGTCTGTTTCGGTTTGGGAATTTTGCTGCGGGTTGATGGTGACGATACCGCCGGTGACCTTGACGATTGTCAGATTATCCAGTGGTTTCTCCGCTGCGGCTTCATCAAATGTGACGCCCTTGATGGTGATTCCGGCGCCGGTGACATTGTTGACATTTGCGTCGGAGGTCAACAGACCCAGTCGCTTGAAATGGTCCGTGACGTCCGTGGCCAGGTCCGTGACCAGTGCCGCTTCGACCGGATCGAAGGTGTCGGCCAGACCTACCAGGTCGCCGTTGTCGATATCGGTAAAAAGTGCGGCGGCCGCTGCTTCCGGGGTGGAGGCACCGTCGGGCTTGCTGTCGCGGAAGGCGAAGAACCAGACGCCAACACCGGCGAGCAGGGCAACGACCACGGCAACAGCGGTGATCAGTACACCCTTGTTGTTCTTTCTCGGCGGCTGGGCGGGCTGTCCTTGCCAGGCGGGCCCGGACTGCTGTCCGTACCCGTCGTGCTGGCCATACTGCGGTTGTCCCTGCTGGCCGGGCCCATA
>JBBSUU010000600.1:0-2076 GCA_038234115.1 Mycobacteriales bacterium | reverse complement strand
TCTTCCGGAGCGTTCGCTATTCCAGACGCAACGAGCACCCTGACATTTGATTGGGGTGCCACGTTCTCGCCGCGAAACTCGCGAGCGGCCGGCGATTTCGGTGGTAACGCACTGGTGGCAACAGCAGCAACGAAGCAACCGGCGCTGGCAGCATCCTTCCTGGACTACATGACCCAGCAGGAACAGATGCGCAGCTTCTGCGCAGGAGCTTCTCTCTTGCCGACTCGGCAGGACCTGATCACCAGCGGGATCGAATTCGCTGTCCGCCCGGAGCTTTCCCCGGTCTTCATCGGCCAGGCCAGCACCGTCCAGGCAGTGGATTCTTCACAGGTCGCCTCACCATCGATGTCAAAGATCATCACCGTGTTGAAGGATCAGTTGGAACTGGCCTTCATCGGTGACCAAAGCACGCAGGACACCCTGACCGCCATCTCGACCGGAATCGCCGAGGCGACGGCGCCGGCGAAGTGAGCTCCCGTCGACAACCCGGCGTCGATCCTGCGGTACTCCTGGCACCGAAGGTCGAAGCGAGCGCACCGTTGTCCGTACTGGATGGTCGACCGCCGCGGGAGAAGGGTCGAAAGCGGCCGGCGTATAAAAATGGGGAGTCGCTGACCGCTTACGCCTTTTTGGCGCCGAATATGTTGCTGTTGTTGGTGTTCGTGTTGGTGCCCTTGGGTTGGGCACTGTTCACCAGTTCACAGCAGACGAACGGCTTCGGTGCGGGCACCTTTGTCGGCCTGGCCAACTACAACAAACTATTCAGTGACCCACTGTTCTGGCGTTCGACTTTGAACACGGTGTTATTCACGGTGATTGTCACGCCGGCCTCGATGGCAGTGGGCCTGGGGATTGCTGTCCTGCTGAACTCGGTGCTCCCGGCAAGGGGGCTGTTCCGATCCATCCTGATCACCCCAATGGCCATTTCCGGTGTGGCCACCGCGCTGCTTGGGCTGCTGCTGTTCGACGAGAACACCGGCGTGCTGGACAAAGTACTCGAATCCATTGGCCTCTCGACCATTTCGTGGCAATCAGGAGGTACCGCGGCCTTCGCCTCCGTTGTCCTGGTGACGCTGTGGTGGCGGGTCGGTTTCAACATGCTGATCTATCTGGCCGGGATGCAGAGCATCGGGCCCGAGCTCTACGAGGCAGCGAGGTTGGACGGCGCCGGTCCGTGGCAGCGTTTTCGCTATGTCACTGTCCCGTTGATGGGTCCCTCGACGTTCTTCTTGTTGATCCTCAATGTCATTTACTCTTTCCAGGTGTTCGACATCATCTTCGTGATGACCGGCGGCGGCCCCCAGAATGCGACGTCGGTGTTGGTGACCTATGCCTACGACCAGGGATTCGTCACCCGTGACCAGGGCTACGCCGCGGCCATCGGCATGGTGCTGTTGGTCCTGATGCTGATCTTCACGGCGGTTCAGTGGCGGATCAGCCGCAGTAGGGACCTAGTGGAATGAAGGATCCGGCGACCATGACGTCAGTGTTGGACAACAACCAGAAAGATGCGGGCGAGCAGTCCCGGGAGGAGCACCGCCGCCGCCGCCGACGCCGGGAGCGCTCGGGCACAGTTCTGCGCACGGTGGCGGCGATCGTGATCAGTGCGGTTCTGGTGTTCCCGCTGTACTGGATGGTGGTCGTGGCGTTCTCCTCCCGGTCCGACCTGGTCAGCGGCGAACTGCGCTTATGGCCCGGGGCGCTGACCATGGAGAATTTCCGGCAGGTGCTGGATTCTTTTCCGGTTGCCACCTGGTTCGGGAACTCGGTCGCGATCGCTCTGGTCGTGGCGTTGATCACGGTGACGGTCAGCATGCTCGGTGGATACGCGTTTGCCCACCTGCGATTTCGTGGTTCCAACGCCCTTTTCATGATCTCGCTGGCGACGTTGATGATCCCGGTCCAGGTCATCATGGTCACGCTGTTCAAGCTGGTGACAACCATGGGCCTGTATGGCAGCTACTGGGCAGTAATTCTGCCGACTTCTGCATCGGCATTCGGGGTGTTCTTGGCCCGACAGTTCATCTTGGCCATCCCACGAGATCTCATCGAAGCGGCAAGGATCGACGGCGCCGG
>JBBSUU010000599.1:0-2092 GCA_038234115.1 Mycobacteriales bacterium | reverse complement strand
CGGGGTGCACGGTACGACGCTGGCCGAGTTTGCCATGTTCGGTTTGCTGGCCGGCGCGAAAGATCTCCCACGCATGCGGATCCAGCAGGACGAACGTCGATCGGACAGGTGGACCATGCGCCAGGTCCACGAGCAAACGGTGCTGATCGTTGGACTCGGCGGTATCGGTAAAGAGATCGCGCGATTGGCAAATGCCCTGGGGGCCAGGGTGCTCGGCGTCAAACGGCGCCCGGAGCCGGTGCCTTATGTTGACGAGGTATTTCCTACCGAGCATCTCTCGGAATTGGTTGGGCGGGTGGACGCCATCATCCTGACGCTGCCGGGAACTGCCGAAACGGAGCGGTTGTACGGCGCGGAACTGATTGCGGCAACGCAGCCGGGTGCGGTGATCATCAATGTGGGACGAGGTGTGATCATCGACGAACCGGCGATGATCAGCGCTCTGCAATCAGGACATCTGAGCTCGGCTTTTCTGGACGTCACAGCGGTGGAGCCGCTACCGCCCGACTCGCCGCTCTGGACGATGCCACAGGTGGTGCTCTCACCGCATAACGCGGCGCTGAGTGACCAGGAGGACCGGCGGATAGCCGAGCTCTTTGCCGACAATCTTCGCAAGTTCCTCGCCGGTGACGAGCTTCGGAATGTGGTGGACACCGAGCGGTTTTACTGATCGACCGCCGGGGTGGTCGGGGCTGCGGTGAAGAGCCACTCCTCGTCGAGGCGGTACACCGTGGTGCCCTCCACCAGTCGCTCCCGCAGGTGCTGCGCGGGCTTCTTTCCGCGCTTTTCTTCCCAACCCTTTTTGGTGCGAGAAATACGCACCGTGCGGCCGGCCAGATCTTTGGTCCCAGTGAGATGTGCTGCCAAGCGGGCGGTGTCGTCATCGGCGAAATAGAAGCGATGACCATCGGTGAATGATTCCATCGGGCCGACACCCAGTGGTCCGATGACCTGCACCCGGGAAACCTTGTGGGTGATGTCCTTCAACCCGCTCAATTCTCAACCTCCTGCATGCTGAACCTTGCGCAACCAATGTTTTCTCGCGCCTTCGGGCTATCCGGAGGTGAACCTACACGTCCAAAGTGAACAGTTGGCCAATGCCGATCAACCGGCGCCCTCGGGGGAGCGCCCCATCCCCGGCGCTCCGGCATAGACCTGGGCGATCTCCATCCACCGCGTTGCAACTGCTCCGGTGGTGCGTAGCGACGTTTGGCGAACGTGGCGCCGCTGGGTGACAACGAGGACAAAATCCTGAGCCGACCCGGTGACGCTATTCGGTGCGTCCGGTGGCCCCCAGGTCCATAGATCTGAGTCATCCGGGGCCGACAATTCGATTCGAACCTCCACCGCCGGTTTTGCGAGTCCGCGCAGTGTGTGGGCAAAACCGAAGGTGCGCACACCAAGATGGGCGATGCTGCGTAGACCACGGCCAATAGGGTGCGCCAGCCCGAGGGCATCATAGACATCCTGTCCGTGCGCCCAGGTTTCCATCAGTCTGGCTGTCGCGCAGGAGGCGATACTCATATCCGGCCCGTACCAGGGCATCCGCGAGGACGGGTCCATCGCGGACAGTTGGTGCTGCAGAGCAGATCGAGCGTTTTGGAAATCGATCAACGCTTGCCCGGGCGGGGTCGGCCGCATCCGCTCGGCAACCATCCCTGGAAAGTCGGGACCCAACTCGATCAATGCGGTCGCCGCACTGGCAAATCGATCCGGATCTGCCATGGCGAGCGCGGTGGTCTGATCAAAGAATGTGAGATGCAGGATCTGGTCCTTGATGCTCCAGCCGGCGGCGGGCGTTGGCAGGTGCCAATCCCGGGATGACAGCGGGGACACCGCTTCGCGCAGCCAGGTGCTCTCCTGAGCCAGGTCGACCAATAAACCCGGGTAGTCCAATGCCATCGCTTTTCTTCCTTGGCCCGGATGCACCGTGGTTTGGGGTGGTTGTCGCCGTCGTCAAGCGGGAATGCCCTTGCTGGGTAGAAAGATTGTACTTACCTAGGGTTCGTTCTGTTCTTTCAGGAAGGGCATCCCGCGGATGCAACTATCTCATGCGTTTCCGGTGCGGTCAGTGGTTTCTGATCATGCGAAT
>JBBSUU010000598.1:0-2103 GCA_038234115.1 Mycobacteriales bacterium | reverse complement strand
GCAGGGGCTTTCCGGCTTGAAGTGCGGTTGCCACGCGAGCGGCCGCGTTGGGGTCCATCATGGGCACCGGCAAGAGCGCCGGGCCGACCCCGGATAGCGCCTGCTGCAACGGTTCCAGCAGAGCGAGAATAGCGCCACCGGTCGGAACCGGCAGCAGGTCAAGTGTTCTCGGTTTCACAATTAGAATGCCCAGGGATAGGTAGAAAAGTCTGCCGGGCGCTTCTCCAGGAAGGAGTCCCGGCCCTCTACTGCTTCATCGGTGGTGTAGGCCAACCGAGTTGCCTCGCCCGCAAACAACTGCTGCCCGACCATTCCGTCATCGGTCAGATTGAAGGCGTATTTTAACATTCGTTGTGCGGTAGGCGATTTCGCATTGATGGTGGCCGCCCACTCGAGTGCGGTCTTCTCCAGTTCGGCATGTGGGACGACTTCGTTCACCGCTCCCATCATGTGCATTTTCTCGGCGGTATATTCCCGGCCGAGGAAAAAGATCTCCCTGGCAAACTTTTGGCCGACCATTTTGGCCAGATAGGCACTGCCGTAGCCACCATCGAAGGACCCGACATCGGCATCGGTCTGTTTGAACCGGGCGTGTTCTTGGGACGCCAACGTGAGATCACAGACAGCATGCAAGGAATGACCACCGCCGGCCGCCCATCCCGGAACCACGCAGATAACAACCTTGGGCATGAACCTGATCAATCGCTGAACCTCCAGGATGTGCAAGCGACCGGCCCGCCCGGGATCTACCGACTCGGCAGTTTCCCCCGCTGCGTACTGGTACCCGCTGCGCCCCCGGATTCGCTGATCACCACCGGAGCAGAAGGCCCACCCGCCGTCTTTGGAGGACGGCCCGTTACCGGTCAGCAGAACGCAACCGACCGAACTCGTCATCCGGGCGTGATCCAGAGCTCGATAGAGCTCGTCGACAGTGTGCGGTCGAAATGCGTTCCGAATGTCCGGCCGGTTGAATGCGACTCGAACGGTGCCCTGATCAATGGGCTGGCCCGCGGGGCCCGGAGCGATGTGCCGGTGGTAGGTGATGTCGGTGAAATCGAACCCGGCGACCGTACGCCAGGCAGTTGGATCAAAAATCTCACTCACAGATGATTCCGGTGCCATGGCTGCCAGCCTACTTCGCACTGAACTCGGACCTGTTCTTAACCGGATCCGAACACGACTGGAACGTGACGGGTTTGTGGTTCCCCTGGGTTGGTTCTGGAAACGCTGCTGCGGATGGGTGGCACCATCGAGGCTGGACCCGCTGCCGAAGGTGGTGCCCGGTTCGCCATTCGACTGCTGGGGGAGACCCATGGATCCTGAACTGTTTGATCTGGTTGCGGTTTTTGAGCTGCCGATGAAGCTGCGCTTCCGCGGGATCACCGTCCGGGATGGGATTATCCTTCACGGGTCGCACGGCTGGGCGGAATTCGCGCCGTTCCACAATTACACCGACGAGCAGTGTGTGCCTTGGTTGCGGGCAGCTGTTGAGGCAGCGACCGGTGGTTGGCCGGCGCCGGTTCGGGACCGGGTTGCGGTGAACACCACGGTCCCGGTGGTGAAAGCGGCGGTGGCCCGTGAGCTGGTGGCCGCGTCGGGTTGTCTGACCGCGAAAGTGAAGGTTGCCGATCCCGCCAGTTCGTTGGCCGACGATGCCTCCCGGGTCGGCGCTGTCCGTGAGGCACTCGGCGCCGGCGGGGCCATCCGGATTGATGCAAACGGCGGTTGGGATGTGGATTCCGCTGTGCAGGCCATCCGAGTCCTGGATCGCGCGGCCGGCGGACTGGAATATGTCGAACAACCGTGTGCGACCGTTCCGGAGTTGGCAGCCGTCCGACGGCAGGTTGCGGTTCCGATCGCGGCCGATGAATCCATCCGATTGGCGTCGGACCCGTTGTTGGTGGCGTTGGCCGGCGCTGCGGACATCGCCGTTTTGAAGGCAGCGCCACTGGGCGGCGTCGCCCGGGCACTGGAAGTTGCCGCCGCGTCGGGGCTGGCGGTTGTGGTGTCCTCGGCGCTGGACACCTCGGTCGGTTTGGCCGCCGCATTGGCGCTGGCCGGCGCCCTGCCCTCATTGCCCTACGCCTGCGGGCTCGGTACCGG
>JBBSUU010000597.1:0-2119 GCA_038234115.1 Mycobacteriales bacterium | reverse complement strand
ATCAGTAGCTGAAAGGTTGGACGAAAGTACTCACCGGAACCTAGGCAAGCGCTACTTGCTTCCCACCCCTGGCCTTGCCGTAGGGCACCACAATGCGTAAACCGGAGTCCATCGAATTCTTCCCGGCCGTATTCTTCATCAAGTTCGATCCCACCTTGCTCAGTTCACCCTGATGGGCGCTGGCACTCATCAGATCGGACCGCAGTGCGGTGGAGACCGTTGTCAGGACGTCGAAAAGCTCGACATCCAATGCATCGCAAATGGATGCCAGCAACTCACTCGAAGCTTCCTTACGTCCACGTTCCACCTCGGACAAATACCCGAGGGAGACATTGGCCGCGGTGGAAACATCGCGCAGGGTGCGATTTTGGCGTGTTCGGGCATCACGTAAAGTCTCGCCCAGCGCATCTCGCAGCAGCACATCAACCTCCCAATCCGGTAGCTCACATCAGTGCTTCGTTCGCTGTCCTGCCACCGTACTCCGTGACACCGACATGCTCCGTTGGCCCAACGTGACAATAGGATCAACGTTCGGGACACCAGGTTATGTTCCCGGACCCCGAAGGATAGGTTGCGGCCCGGATTTACCGGTCTCAACCGCAGCGACCAGGAGTTTGACAGCCTCGCGAACTGCGGCCGCTCTGATCTCCGCCCGACTGCCGGGGTGATCGAGCGCCACGACCGTTTCCGATCCGTCCGACCGGCTCAAGGCGACGTACACCATTCCCACCGGTTTACCATCCTGTGCATCGGGGCCGGCCACGCCGGTGAGACCAAGACCGATGGTGGCGCCACAGCATTCTCGGACACCAACGGCAAGTGCAGCGGCGACCGCCGGGTCGACCGGTCCAACTCTGGCGAGCAGTTCGGCGTCGACGCCGGCCAGTTCGTGTTTCAGAGCGGTTGCGTAGACCACCAGGCCCCCGCGGATCACCGCACTCGCGCCAGGTACCTCGGTCAGCACCGCCAGTGTTAATCCGGCGGTCAGGGACTCGGCGATGGCGACTGTGTGACCGGCCTGCGCCAAGGCGGTGATCAGATCGGCGAGCACTTGCGGGTCCACGCCGACCACTGTGGCCAGATCGGTCATCCGGAGGTGGTGCGCTGCCGACCGGCCGCGACGATTTTGATCGATTTGAGGACATAATCAAGCCCGGTGACGACGGTCAACAGCAGCGCTGCTGCCATCCAAGCGATCCGGAACCATTCCATCGACTCGGGAAACGGCAATACATAAAGACCGATGGCGCAGACCTGGATGAAGGTTTTGAGTTTGCCGCCGGCGCTGGCCGGGATCACCTCGTAGCGCAGGAGCGCCAATCGCAGCAAGGTGATGCCGATCTCGCGCGCGAGAATGACAATCGTGACCCACCAGGGTAAATCGCCCAGAATGGATAGGCCTACCAGTGCCGAACCAGTCAATGCCTTGTCAGCAATCGGATCGGCGATCTTGCCGAAGTTGGTGATCAAGCCGCGCTTTCGCGCGATGTGGCCGTCATACCGATCGGTGATGGCCGCAATGGCGAACACGGCCCAGGAAGCAATTCGCCACCAGGTGTCGTGACCGTCACCCTCGAACAGAAAGACCAGAAACAAGGGAACCAGCAAAATCCTGGAAACAGTCAGGATGTTGGGCAGGTTGACAAGCGGTACCGGCCGTTCTGGGATCATCCGCGGGCTCCCGACCCATCTGGGCGTGGAAGCACCTGGATGACCCGTGCCACGAGATCGATCCCGTCGGAAGCGATTACCTCTGCCCGCACCAAATCACCCAGTTCCACGCCCTGAGCATCGGTCAGAGTGGTGATGCCGTCAACCTCGGGTGCCTGGTGCGCTGCCCGGCCCACGACAGTCAGACCCGAGGCATCCTCGAACCCATTGCCGTAATCGCCGACACCGCCATCACCGTCCACCAGGACCATGACCTCGGTGCCAATGCGGTCTTCGGCGCGCTGGGTGACCAACTCATCGACCAGGGCGGTGATCCGCTCCACGCGAGCCGCGACCACATCCTCATCGAGTTTGTCCGGCAGATCGGCAGCAGCGGTGCCGTCCTCGTCGGAATAGCCGAAAACCCCCACGGCGTCCATTCGGGCGCCGATCAGGAAGGCCTCGAGTT
>JBBSUU010000596.1:0-2120 GCA_038234115.1 Mycobacteriales bacterium | reverse complement strand
GACTTCTTCGGCGAGCTTGTAGACGTCGACCTGGGCACGCCCGCAGGATGGGCAGGACACAATCTCCAGCCCACGCTCTCGCAGGTTCAGCGATTCCAGAATCTGGAGGCCGACCTTGACCTCTTCCACCGGCGGCGCCGATAGCGAAACCCGAATGGTGTCGCCAATTCCGCGGCTGAGCAGCGCGCCGAAGGCAACGGCTGATTTGATGGTGCCCTGGAATGCCGGTCCCGCCTCGGTGACGCCCAAATGTAGCGGGTAGTCGCACTGTTCGGCCAGCAACTCATAGGCTCGAACCATGATTACCGGGTCGTTGTGCTTGACCGAGATCTTGATGTCGCGATACCCGTGCTCTTCGAACAGTGAGCACTCCCAGAGGGCCGATTCGACCAATGCCTCCGGAGTTGCCTTGCCGTACTTGGCCAATAATCGCTTGTCCAGGGAGCCGGCGTTGACACCGATCCGGATTCCGATACCGGCATCGGCTGCAGCCTTGGCGATCTCGCCGACCTTGTCATCGAAGGCCTTGATATTGCCCGGGTTCACCCGGACCGCGGCACATCCGGCGTCGATCGCGGCGAACACATACTTGGGCTGGAAATGAATATCGGCGATCACCGGAAGCTGAGATTTTTTGGCAATGAGGGCCAACGCATCGGCGTCATCGTTGGTCGGAACTGCCACCCGAACGATTTGGCACCCGGCCGCGGTCAACTCGGCGATCTGCTGCAGCGTCTTGTTGATATCCGAGGTCAGGGTGGTGGTCATCGATTGGACCGACACCGGGTAGTCGCTACCAACCCCGATGTTGCCCACCATCAACTGCCTGGTCGGTCGCCTCGGCGCCAGGACCGGTACCACCCGTTCAGCAGGCATACTCGGGATTCCCAGCCCGATCGGAACGCCCGTCATCGGAGCGCCCGGATCGAAGCAGCAGCTGAAGGCAAAGTTTGCGGGTACATCGTGTCCTCGAGTTTCCTGGAATCGCATGGGTGCGGCGCCGCTACCAGTGTGCCGCAATCGTGGCCGGCGCACGATCGCACCGGGTTCGTGTCGCGCTGATCACTCCGGAGCTGCTGGCGGATCAGCCGAACAGTTTCACCGGATTGACGACGTCAGCAACGAGGGTCAGCACCGTCAGTCCGATGAACAGCAGCGCTACCACGTAGGCGATGGGCATCAATTTGGCCACATCGAAGGGGCCCGGATCGGTGCGTTTGAATAATTTCGCGAACCCGCGGCGGACCCATTCGATCACCGCTCCGAGAATATGACCGCCATCCAAGGGCAGCAGCGGAAGCAAATTGAGCAGGAACAAACTCATGTTGAACCCGGCCAGCAGTTGCAAAAACAGCACGACCTTATCGGTGGTGGTGGTGTCCAGCGCAAGGATCTCACCGGAGATCCGGCCGGCCCCGACAATGCCCACCGGGGTGTTCAGATCCCGCGGCACATCTTGGAAGATGGAATCCCACAAGGCGGGAATCCGGCTTGGAATCTGCACCACCGCGTGGGCGGCCCGACCGATGAACACCCCGGTCTGGGTGAGGACGGCACCGAGAGATTGGGAGGCGTAAGGGGTTTGGGGTGTCACGCCAAGAAAACCGACCACCGCGCTGCCGGTCTTGCTTCCGTTGGCATCGTAGGTGTTGCGTTCGGTGGCAACGACCGGAACCTGGGCCGTGAGCTGCTGACCGTTACGTTCGTAGACAAGATCAACCGTGGTACCGCCGGCCTGGGCAATCAGCGCTCGCATCTGGTCCCAATCGGTGATCTGGACTCCGTCGAAGCTGATGAACACATCGCCCGGCTGCAGTCCGGCCGCCGCCGCCGGGGTCTGCGGATCAGTGGGCAGACAGTCCGTTCTGGCCTGAGCCTCACCGGCGGAGATGATGCAGGCCGAAACAGTTTGAACTGTCGGGGTCGCCGTCGGGATGCCGATGCCGACCAGGATGATGCCGAAGAGAAAGACCGCAAAAATCAGGTTCATGAACGGCCCGGCGAACATGATGATAATTCGCTTGAGCGGGTGCAGCTGGTAGAACTGGCGCCCGTCATCGATCGTCTCGACCACCTGAGCCCGATCATTGGATCGGGTGTCCTCGATCATTTGCCGGAAG
>JBBSUU010000595.1:0-2132 GCA_038234115.1 Mycobacteriales bacterium | reverse complement strand
TTGTCATCACTGCCGGCCTCAACACGCCGGAGGCCTGGCGGGTCAGCTAGGACCAGAAGCGCCAGGACCACAAGCGCTAGGACCAGAAGGACGCCGCGCGCCGCGCCTGGCTATTTCGGAACTCCATCGTGGTCTGCGGCAGCAACTCTCCGGTACCCCAATCGACGATAACGGCGTACTGGCGCACCAGGTCGAACTGATCGAGTTCGCCGGCGTGGTACCGAACCGCAACGGATTCCGGATCAGCTTCCAGCCACTCCAGCCGATGCTCGCGGATCTCGTCCCGGGCTGCGGCCGTGGCCTGCTCATCGATGATGTATTCGTCCAGCTCGGGTCGGACCGCGGTAATGACCACTCCGTAGTCCTTGTGGGCGCGCCCCACTGAAACGTAACCGTCGATGACATCCTCCAACACCGCATCCGCGTCGCGCAGGAGCGGATCTCCCAGGCCACCACCGCCGGCGGAGGGCCTGGTGAAGGAGTCGCCGGGACCGACCTCGACGTTGGAGAAAATGGCACCGAGGAAGCGCTCGTTGGGAGTGCCCCGGTTCAACCACAGACCCTGCGGAATGGAGGGCAAACCACCCTCGATGCCCCACGTCACGGACCGGGCGCGGTCGCAGCAGTAGGACATCACCGCCCTTTCCGCGTCGGTCAACAGGCCACCCTTCTCGACCCCCAGGCCACCGCGGAACGTGCCGGGACCACCCGAATCACACACGAGCCGGTTCCAGGTGGTGACAACAGGTGTCAATCGTTCCTGGCCCTCCATGGACTGGGTGGCCAGACCCGGACCGAAAGTCGGCGCCGTGCAATTGGATCCGTCCTTGGTGCGGCGCCCGCCCCAGCCACCGGACATCCAGTCGTACCACATGAAGAACGGCTTTTCCGCGCTCCGCCCGTCCCGCCCGCCGACCAACAGGTACTCGAGATTGAAAGAGCAGGCCATGGCGCGCTCGGGAACGATCTTCGACCAAATCTCGATGATTCCATTCACCAGCTTCTCGTACACACCGGAGCAGAAGCCGGTGACCGCAACCGGCCAGCCGGCATTGACGACGGTTCCCTCCGGACCCAGATCGCCCAGCACCGCTCGGTAAAACCCCGAGTTCAGCGGAATCTCCGGAAAAAATGTTTTGGTGCCGGCGTAGAGCGCAGAGAATGTCGCGCCGTACCCGCTGTTGAGAAATGTGTCGATGGCCGGGGCGGACCCGTTGAGGTCGTAATGGATGGTATCGCCGCTGATCGTCATCTTGATCTTGACCGGAACCAGCCCCTCCGGGTGGCCCGGGTTGATGTCGATATAGTCGGTCGTGCTCCAGGTCCCATCCGGCAAGGCGGCGACTTTGGCCCGGACAATGTCCTCGACGTAGTCCTGCACATCACTCATGGCGGTAAGAATCGTGTCCTTGCCATAGCGCTCCACCAGTCTGAGCAGTTCGCGCTCACACACGGCCGTCGACGTCGCCTGGGCGTGCAGGTCGCCCATCCCGGTTTCCGGTGTTCTGGTGTTCTCGACGATCAACTGTGCGACGTCCTGTCGAAAAATTCCGCGATCCCAGATCTTGAGTGGTGGTATGCGCAATCCCTCACCAAAGAATTCCTTGGCCGCCACGTCGAAGGAACCGGGAACCGTACCCCCCAGATCGGCCCAGTGCCCCTTGTTCTGGGCGAAGGCGATGAGTTCGTTACCGACGAAAATGGGCCGGATGAAGGAGATGTCGTTCATATGGGTACCGCCGCGGTACGGGTCATTGATGGCGAAGACGTCGCCCTGGTGAATGTTGCCCTCGAAGGCTTCGATCACGGCTTTGCACTGAAAATGCAGGGTTCCCACATGGACAGAGATATCGCCAGTGCCTTGGGCCACCGTATTCCCTTGGGCATCGCACAGGGCGGAGCTGAAGTCGCGGGCGTAGATCACGAACGAATAGCAGGTGCGCAGGATCTGCTCGGACATCAGGTCAACGGAGGTTGAAAAGGCGTTCTTGAGCACCTCGAAGGTGACCGGATCGAGGTGACGCTTGTTGGCGGGGTGCAGGGTCGACGTCATCTCAGTTCTCCTCCAGGTGGATACGGATATTGCGATAGCCATCGACCTCGGCCGAGGCGCCCGGCGGGATCAGGATGGT
>JBBSUU010000594.1:0-2133 GCA_038234115.1 Mycobacteriales bacterium | reverse complement strand
CGGGCCAGGCTCAATACACGCTGTGCTGCAACGAGTCCGGTGGGGTGGTAGATGATCTGATTGCCTACCTGGTCAGCGACGAAGAAGTGTTCCTGGTGCCCAATGCCGCCAACACCGGCGCCGTTGTGGAGTTACTGGCCAAGGCCGCCGAGGGCACCGAGGTGAGGGTTCAGAATCTGCATCGTGGCTATGGGGTTATCGCGGTACAGGGGCCCCAAGCGGTGAAATTGATGACCGCAGTGGGATTGCCCACCGAGTTGGACTACATGGCATGGGCGGACAGCGAGTTCGAGGGTCTGCCGGTACGGGTCTGTCGGACCGGTTACACCGGTGAGCACGGATACGAATTGCTACCCGCCTGGGATGTGGCGCTGCCGCTCTGGGAGGCGCTGCTGGCCTACGCCGCTCCGCTCGGTGGACGGGCGGCCGGACTCGGTGCCCGGGACACGCTGCGTACGGAAATGGGCTACCCACTCCATGGCCAAGATCTGTCACCGGAAATCTCACCGGTGCAGGCCAAGGCCGGCTGGGCCGTCGGGTGGAAGAAGCCGGCGTTCTTCGGTCGGGACGCCCTGATGGCCGAAAAGGCGGCCGGGCCGCGGCGAGTGCTGTGGGGTTTGTTGGCCACCGATCGTGGCATCCCGCGCGCCCATCAGATGGTGCTCAACGCCAACGGTGAGGTCATCGGCGAGGTCACCTCGGGCACCCATTCGCCCACACTCGGCAAGGGAATTGCGTTGGCGTTGATCAACTCCGACGCCGGTGTGGAGGCCGGCGACGAGGTGTCGGTCGACGTTCGCGGCCGGAAGTTGGGTGTCCAGATCGTCAAGCCGCCGTTCGTGACGCCGCACGTTCGCTGACCCCGAGTCCCACCTGGGGTAAGCCGGGAGTAACATTCCCGTATGACGAGAAATGAATCTCAGAATATGGGAACACGGGCGGACTGGGATGGCCCGAGCTATGCGGCTAACACCGCTCACCACCGGCTGCGTGATAAGCCGTTCTTGGACTCCATCCCGTTTGTCGGTGCCGAGCGAATTCTTGATATCGGCTGCGGCAGCGGGGATTTCACCCGCATTCTGGCCGACCTGGTGCCGGCCGGCCGAGTGATTGGGCTGGAACCGAACGAGTCGCTGCTCACCGCGGCTCGCACGGTTGCCGCCGCTAATCAGGAGTTCGTTCAGGCTCCGGCGCAGCAACTGGCCGAGTTGGATCTGCCCGAGATCGATGTTGCCGTGTCCAGGGCCGTCCTGCACTGGATCCCGGTTTCGGATCATCCGGCTGTTCTGGGCGCCATCAAATCGGCCCTACGTCCTGATGGTCTGCTGCGACTGGAGTTTGGGGGGGCCGGCAACATTTCCGAGGTGGTGCCCTGGCTCGATAAGATTTCTACGGAATTCGGGGGTCCCACTCTGCCTTGGACATTCCTCGAGCCGGGGGTATACCTGCCGCTGGTCGAGGCGGCCGGTTTCACCCTGCGGGACGGATGGGTCCGGTTGGAGGCGCAGCGCCGCGAGTTCGACCGGCAATCTATTGTCGGCTGGCTGGAAAGTCAGGTCCTCCAGGCGTACGAGGCCCCGATGAACGACCAGCAGCGCAACGACTTTCACCTGGCCGCGCTCTCCGACGTCGACTCGTTGCGCCGACCGGACGGTTCCTATGACCTGACCTACGTGCGGCTGGATATCAAAGCGCACGCCTGACCTCGTAATGCCATTTAGTAGGACTTCCTAGAAAGCGATACCGTTACCGTCATGACCACCCAGTTTGCGCAGAGTCTCACGACCAATCCCACGCCTGAGGCCGAACGTCAGCAGAAGCTGCAGGCGCCCGGTTTCGGTAAGTACTTCACCGACCACATGGTGATCATCGATTGGACCGACGGGGTCGGCTGGCACGATGCCAGGTTGGTTCCGTATGGCCCGTTCAGCATTGACCCAGCGGGCATGGTTCTGCACTACGGCCAGGAAATTTTCGAGGGAATCAAGGCCTACCAGCAGCCGGACGGGACGGTGGCCACCTTCCGTCCGGAGGTCAATGCGGAGCGCCTGAACAACTCGGCCCGCCGTATCGGAATGCCGGAACTGCCCGAGGAACTCTTCATCGAGTCGTTGCGAGTTCTGGTTCATGCTG
>JBBSUU010000593.1:0-2153 GCA_038234115.1 Mycobacteriales bacterium | reverse complement strand
GGTCCTGCGCGCCGAGGGCGTCACCGATTTCACCGGCTACAGCATGGGGGCACCAGAGGACCAGCTCGTCGCCGATATGTTCCTCTGACCCGAATCCGCGAGTAGTGGATTACTGAGGTCGCTCTGGAGGCCGTGCCCCGGATTTGATTGAATCTGGCGTGGCCGGGCTTGGCTGTGGCCCGGCTCTCGCGTCGGGTGGGCGGGGACTCCTACCGTGTCCTGGGTGGTCTTCCTACTGGTGGGCGGACAGGTGCGGTGGCGTCAGCCGGGGTTGGGCAGTTGCTGCAGCCGGGGCAAGACGGTGGCCAACAGATCCGCTCCCGGCGGCGGGCGGAGGAAGATGGACCCGCCGCGGCGGGTGATCCGGGCCGGGATACGGATCAGCTCCCGTCGCAGACGGGCCACGGTTCTTCGCCCGCGTCCGTTGCCGCGGTCGATGCCGGTGATCTCCTGGATCCATGCCGAGATCGCGCAACCGAGCAGCCCCGCCCACATCCAAAGACTGTTCACTGCGTGCGAGGCCGAGGGCAAGTGGCGCATGGCAGTACCGTTTTTGGCGTTGCGGTTCAGGTCCTCGATGTCGGTGCGGTGCCGGTACCAGTACTCGACCTCGGCGAGTTTCTCCTCGTCGCCGACATCCAGGTTGGTCAGGATGAAGGAGTACCCGTAGACCTCATCGATCCGGCCCTCCAACGCCAGGGTGAGCTGGAACTTGTCGATGGTGCGGCGTTTGCGGGCCCTCGCGGTGGGGATCCGCCCGGCCGGGATCCGGGTGCGCCGGGCGATGCACGTGATGCCCGCGTCCTTCTGCCAGGGCCCGGGCAGGTAGTCGATGACGGCCAGCTCGGTGTCCTCCATCCCGATCGCGGGACTCCAGGTATAGCGGCCCAGCCCGGCGGCCGCTTTCATGACCGTGGGAGTGCGTTTGGCTCCGATCGCGAACTCGATACCGCGCTCGATGCACGCGGTGGCCAGGTTCGCGGCGAAGTAGCCGGCGTCCCACCTGCATCGGATCTTCTCCACGCCAGTCGGCAGGGCGCCAATGGCACGGTCCAGGATGGACACGGCGTTGGAGCGTGGGTCATCGTTGCCTCCCATCAGTTCCGCGGCCAGCGGCACGCCGGCCTCGGCCCAGAACCCGATATGGGACCGCAGCGTCAACGCCCCGGTATAGGCGTGCTCGGCCTTCTCCTTGGACCGCCCGTAGACCTCGACGTCCGTCGCGTCACCGTCGATGGTCGCGACCTTCAACAGGGAAGCCCGGCGCACCGGGGCCAGCAGATCGATCATGGTGGTGTTGACCGTCCCGATGCCGGCCTCGATCCCGGCGAGCTGCTCGCCGCCGAAGCGTTTGGCGATCCCGGCCGCGGTTGTCGATGCCGGGGTGGGAACCGGTTCGAGTTCCTGGCCGGCGGTGTCGGCCCGGCGCCGGTCCAACCCGACCAGGAAGTCCTCACCGGCCAGTTGGGCCGAGGCCATCGACAGCAGCAGTTGTCCGCCGGATAGGCCGCGGTTGCGTTCCTTGACCGGTCCGATGCCCGCATCCAGGGCCGCCGCGATGCCCAGGGCACGGTCGGCTTCGCGGATGGCCTCGATGCCAGCCGCCGGGGTGAGCATGTGGTCCGGGGCGCCGAGGCGCACCCTGCGGGCGCGCTGGCGCTTCTTGCGCGTGTCTTTTTTTGGGTGCCGTGTCCTGCCGGGTATTGTTGCCACCAGATAGGTGTCCTTTTCTGCTCGCATAATGGTTGTTGTGGTAACTCCATTATTCCAAGTCAGAGGGCACTTATCTTTTTAACGCGCCGACCGATTCAATTTCTACTCGCGAATCCGGGTCAGAGCTAAACACGCTCTTTCAGGCACCGAGCAGATACGGGAACATCAGCAGGTTGTACCGATCGATCAGGCCGTCGTCCGAAAGGCGTCGCGCCAGTTCCGCGCTCCCGTGGATGAAGATGGCTCCGCCGTCGGTCTGCTTGAGTTCGGCAACGTCGTCGGCTGACCGGAGGATGGTGATGTCCCCCCACCCCTTAGTGACCGCTTCCTCGGAAAGGGTCGACGACACCACATATTTTGGGAGATCTTGGTACGCCGCGTGATCTTCCGAGGTCGGCCAGATCTCTGAAAAAGCGTCGTAGCTGCGCCTACCGAACATC
>JBBSUU010000592.1:0-2164 GCA_038234115.1 Mycobacteriales bacterium | reverse complement strand
CCTGCTGAGATACCCACGGATATTCGCACTCGGCCCATTGTCCTGCCATCGGCCCCGGCCACCTCGCAGGCCCACCTCATCTTTGGCTTGTAATCGAGGGCACGAAACAGTCACGCTAAGTGATCATTCCCAACTTTGGAGGGTGTGCCAGCCGACCGCCCGCGAAAGGGGCCTGCCGCTAGCGCCAAGCTCCGCGCTCGTATTGCGGCCGGTAGTTGACCTCGGCAGTCTTGAGGCCCAGTTCGTGCGCGGCCCGCAGCGGCCAGGCAGGCTCCCGGATTCCGGCCCTGGCCAGGAACACCGCATCGGCATTGCCGTCCACCAGGATCTGCTCTGCCTGCACCGGTTCGGTGATCAAACCAACCGCAGCAGTGCGAATCTTGGCCTGCTCGCGCACCTGGTGAGCCAGCGGAACCTGATACCCGGGGCCCACCGGAATCGGCGCTTTGGCCTCGTTGCCACCCGAGGACACGTCTATCAGATCGACGCCGTGCTCGGAGAGCAGCGCTGAAAGTTGCGACGTCTGCTGAATATCCCAACCGTTCTCAACCCAGTCCGTCCCCGAGAGGCGGACAAAAAGTGGTTTGCCGTCCGGCCAGTTCGCCCTGATGGCCTGCACCACCTCGATCAGGAACTTGGCCCGCCCGTCCAAGTCGCCGCCATATTCGTCGGTGCGCAGATTCGATCTGGGCGATAGGAATTGATGCAGCAGGTAACCATGCGCCGCGTGTACCTCGATCACATCGAAACCGGCCCGATCAGCCCGTACCGCGGCATCGGCAAAGGCTCGCACTGTGTCCGAAATCTGTTGCTGCGTAAGAGCTCGCGGCTCTTCGTAACCCGGGAAGGCCTGGTCGGAGGCGCTGACCGTCGGCCAACCACCGTCGGCGGCCGGGACTGACCCGGTGGACTCCGACCAGGGGTTGAAAACCGAGGCCTTACGGCCGGCATGCGCCAGTTGCACGCCCATCTTGGCGCCCTGCTGGTGGCCGAAGTCGACAATCCTGGCCCAGGCTGCCTGCTGTTCGTCATTCCATAGCCCTGCATCCTGCGGGCTGATCCGACCCTCGGGGAGCACAGCCGAGGCTTCGGTCATGATCAAACCAAAGCCGCCGGCCGCTCGAGCACCCAGGTGCACCAAATGCCAGTCGTTGGGCATGCCTTCAACGCTGCTGTATTGGCACATCGCCGAGAGCCACACCCGGTTCTCGAAAGTGACATTGCGGATGACTAGCGGAGAGAAGAGAAGGCTCATCTACTGGTCAGCAGCGGCGGGCGGGTCGATATTCCGCAAAATGGGGTGATTCCCCTTCGGATCGCAGAATGACAGTCGAGTTGGTCGGTGCACAGGTTGACGTCTGGGGCGCCGCCCCAGCATGTTCGCCCATGTCTGCCGTGGGACAGCAATGGACAGTTCTCAGCCCTGGACAAAGTCCTTGAGCCAGGCCATCAGCGGCACTCCGAGATCGTCACGTTCGGAGGCGAGTCTGACGATCGTCTTCAGGTAGTCCAGTTTGTCGCCGGTGTCGTAACGGCGGCCGCGGAACACAACGCCCACCACCCCGCCGCCGGCCGCTGGGTCCATATCCATCAAGGTGGCCAGCGCATCGGTCAACTGAATTTCGCCACCCCGACCCGGTTTGGTTTCCTTCAGGACGTCGAAGACCTCTGGGTTGAGCACATAACGGCCGATGACGGCCAGATTGCTGGGGGCATCCGCCGGGTCGGGTTTTTCCACCAATGCGGTGACCTGAGCGACCTCGGCATCAGCCAGGTCCCCGGTGAGGCGGTCGGCCAGCGGAGTCACGGCTGCGCAGCCGTAGAGCCCGATCTGCGACGGTGGTACCTCGATCAGCGCGATCACACTCTGCCCAGTGGCCTCGTGCACCCGGATCATTTGTTTGAGCAGGTGATCCCGGGCGTCTATGAGATCATCGCCGAGCATCACCGCGAATGGCGCCCGGCCGACATGCGCCTCGGCGCAGAGGACAGCGTGGCCCAAGCCCTTGGCGTTACCCTGCCGGACATAGTGCAGGTCGGCCAACGTGTTGGTGTGCTGGACGGCGGCCAGCTTCTCGGTGTCGCCCTTGACCTCCAGCAAATGCTCGAGTTCGTAATTCCGGTCGAAGTGATCCTCCAGGGGGCGCTTGTTGCGGCCGGTGAT
>JBBSUU010000591.1:0-2175 GCA_038234115.1 Mycobacteriales bacterium | reverse complement strand
ATCGCAGCAGGGTGCTCGTGCCCGACCCTGAGGCACCTAGCAGACACACCACCTCGCCGGGTTCGACCGTGAGGTCGACACCCCGAAGGACTTCGTTGGCACCATAACTCTTGTGAACGGCTTCGATTTGAACGCGAGTCGACATGGTCAGGTCCTCTTCGTAGCGAGCGCGACACGGAGCTTTTGCAGAGGGGTAGGGGGCAACGCGCGGCTGGTGGCTCCCTTGGCGAAGTGACGTTCGAGGTAGTACTGGCCAACCGACATGATGGACACCACCGCGAGATACCAGATCGCGCACACGATGAGCAGCTCCATAATCCGGCTGTTCACGAAGTAAATGTGCTGGGCTTGGCTCAAAATCTCGGTGACCCCGATCGCCGACGCCAAGGATGTTGTCTTGAGCATGCCAATAACCTCATTGCCCAGCGGGGGAATCACCACTCTCATTGCCTGCGGCAGCACGATACGGCGCATCAGTCGCATCCGGGTCATTCCTACCGCAGTAGCCGCCTCGGTCTGGCCCTCATCAACTGACAGAATGCCTGATCTGATTACCTCGGAGGTGTAGGCGCCCTGGTTGAGGCCAAGTCCGATCGCAGCGGCTACGAAGGGGGTGATGAGATCGATTGTCCTGGTGGAGAATATCCCAGGGAAACCGATGTTAGGAAAGATCAGCGCAAGGTTGAACCAGAGAAGAAGTTGCAGGTAAACGGGGGTGCCTCGGAAGACCCATACGTACAGCCAGGCCACGCCGGCGGTGACCGGATTCTTCGACATCCTCATGATGGCTGCAATGACTCCGACAGTTAAGCCGATCAGCATTGCCACCACTGTCAGGATGATGGCAACGAGGAGACCGTCGAGGATGACCGGGAAGGTCAGATATCTGGCCACCTCAGACCACTCGATAGCGGCGCCGGCCACCGAAGTGCCCAGCCACCCCAGAAAGACGACCACGATGAAAGCGCCGATCCATCTTCCGGTGTGCCGGCGCGGCACGATGAGTAACTGATCAGCTGGCAAGGTCTCTGTCGGAGACGGGGCAGCGCTGGTGCTGGGAGGTTTTGCAGTCACGGGATCCTCGGATCAAAGGAATGCGATGCTACTGGTATTCCGGCCGCGCGTTGTGCCCGGAACTGATATGTCCGCACGGTTGGTGTCAGCGGGTGAGTCGATATTGATGGCGGCGGGGCTTGCCCGACAGGAGGGCTTCGCGGCGGCAGGCCGAACGTGGACCGCATCTTGGAGGTCATGTCGCGGTACGTCTTAGCCCTGAATACCGCGACGCCCATGTCCGGGTCTGCGCTACCGCTGCCCGCATCCGATCTAGTTGGGCGGCCACCTGCGGAGGGGCAGTCCCATTCGGTCCGCCGTGCGCAGCCAGCGCCGCTTCCACGGTGAGGCTCTGCAGAATATCTGAGGTAAGTCGGGAGTCAATTTTGGAAAGCTGAGCTTCCGTCATTTGCGCCAATCCGATTCCCTCGGCTTCACAGAACTTGACCATCGTGCCGGAAATCTCGTGGGCCTGGCTGAACGGGACGCCGCGGCGCGCCAACCAATCGGCGGCTTCGGTAGCCAGCGTGTAACCGGCGGTCGCCTGCCGGGCAAGCACATCGGTGTTGACCCGAAATGTCGAGACCAGACCAGTAAGAGCGGGCAGCGCCACCTGCATGGTGTCCACCGCGTCCAGCACGGCATTTTTGTCCTCCGCCAAATCCCTGTTATAGGCCAATGGCAAGGATTTTACCGTCGACATCAACCCCATGAGATCACCTAGTATTCGACCGGCTTTCCCCCTGGCTAGCTCGGCGATGTCAGGGTTTTTCTTCTGCGGCATTATCGAGCTACCTGTGCTGTATGCATCGTCCATGGCGATCCAGCCGAACTGCTGAGATGCCCAGCTGATGATCTCTTCGCACAACCGGGAAATATCGATCATCGTCAGGGAGCACACGAACAGGAACTCGATAGCTACATCCCGGCTACCCACCGCGTCAATCGAATTCTCGCAGATGCCTTCATACCCCTGCTCTGCGGCCGCCAGCTCCGGATGTAGAGCGAAGGTGGAACCTGCGAGTGCGGCAGCCCCCAAGGGGGACATTGCCGCCCGTTGATCCCAGTCCTGCAGGCGCCGCAGATCCCGCACCAGCGGTTGTGCGTGGGCCAAGAGCTGGT
>JBBSUU010000590.1:0-2180 GCA_038234115.1 Mycobacteriales bacterium | reverse complement strand
GGGTGGCGTCGCATGCCCGTTCGCATTCGATCTGGCCGCACCAGATGCAGATCGGAAGGGTTTGATAGGTCGGATCGAAGATGAAATGGGAGTTGCGGTAGACATTCTGGTGAACAATGCGGCTGCCGCCCGCCGGTATGAAAGTTCGTTTACCGAAATGACGCAGGAGAGCTTCCTGGACTCGGTGCGGGTCAACGTGTGGTCCGCCTGGGAACTTGCTCAGGCTGTGGTGCCGTCCATGCAAGCACGTGGAGCCGGCTGGATTCTCAATATTTCATCCCGTTCGGCCGGACCCCGGGTCGGTCCACCTTTTGCCGAGCATCCCCTGGGCGGCGCGGTTCTGTATGGCTGCACCAAAGCCGCGATCGACAGAATGACGACCGGCGCCGCCATGGAATTGCACCCCCACCGGATCGCGGTAAACACGCTTGCCCCCAATCGCGGGGTGGCCACCGAGAATGCAGCCGGCGCAGTTCCCGGCTGGCCGTCCGAGCCACTGGAGACGATGGCTGAGGCAGCCCTGTTGTTATGCACCGTCGATCCGGGCAAAGTTACCGGACGAGTGACATACAGTTTGCCGTTGCTGGCCGAATTCCAACGCAGCGTAATGAGTTTGGACGGCACCGAGCTCCTCCCGGGTTGGCAACCCGCAGACCTATTGCGTCAGGAATTCCTGCCGGAGTATCTCCATTTTGCCCCGGCGCCCCCCGTGCCGTCCGCGCTGCTGATCTAGATCGCTGAATCCACCGGTTGGCAATGACAGCCCACTGGGACCACTCTCCTTCAGCCGCCAGGAATGGCGCTGGATACTGGAAGGAACAAAGATATGTACAAGCGGGTAACCTATGCGCGCAGTGTTCACGGACAAGCCGAGATCGATGCTGTCGTTGAGGTTTTGACCGGCGGCAATCAAGCCTTGCGGATCGGTAAGAACGTGGCCGAGATGGAGCGCAAGGTCGCGGCGCTTTCCGGGAAAGAGCTTGGCCTGATGGTGAATTCGGGATCATCGGCGCTGTATATCGCCGTCGAGTTACTGGACTTGCCGGCCGGCTCAGAGGTGATCACCTCCCCGCTGACGTTCTCCACCGACGTCGCCCCATTGGTGCGGGCGGGCCTGGTACCGGTCTTTGTTGATGTTGAGCCCAACACCTACAACATCGATGTATCCAAGATCGAAGAAATGATCACCAGCCGGACCAAGGCTTTGTTAATTCCCAACCTGGCCGGGAACGCACCGGATTGGGATGAAATTCGGGCGATCGCCGATCGACATGGCCTCAAGGTCATCGAAGACAACTGTGATGCTCTCGGCGCGACCCTACGTGATCGGCCCACCGGTGAGCGTGCCGACATCTCGGTCACCAGCTTTGCGATGGCGCACATTATCACCTGTGCGGGCAATGGCGGCATGGTGATTCTCAACGATCCGGACCTGCGGGATAAAGCCTTGATGTTGCGGCGTTGGGGCCGAAGGTCGGAACCACACCTGTTCGGAAGCAAACCCGGTGGCCGAGTCTTCCGGGAAGATTTGGATGGCGTGCCCTACGACAATGACTTCATTTTCGACGTTCTTTCCTGGAACTTCGAGCCGTCGGAGTTGGGTGCTGCCTTCGGGCTACAGCAATTGGCTCGGTTGCCCGAAAACTATGCCAAAAGGGCTGCAACCTTCCGCGCCTACAGCGAGGCCTTCGGCAGCTACCCCGAGTTCTTCGTGCTACCGGAGCAGTTGCTCGAACTGAATACCGCTTGGCTGTGTTATCCGGTCTTGATCAAGCCGGACGCCGGATTCACCCGAAGCGATCTGCAGGAGTCGCTCGAGGCCGCTGGAATCGACACCCGCACGGTGTGGAGCGGAAACGTCACGCGGCACCCCATGATGGACAACGTCGAATACCGACAGCCTGCCGGCGGATTGCCGGTGGCCGATGAGGTGTTCGCCGGGGGCATGTCCCTGGGGATGAGTCACGGGATGGATCAAGAAGAGATCGCGCATGTGGTTGACAGTATTCATCGTTTTGCCCGGCACGTGCTGGGCGAAGCGAAGTAGGTGGCGAAGCGAAGTAGGTGGCGAACCGAAGTAGGTGGCGAACCGAAGTAGGTGGCGAACCTCAGCGATGAGTGATTCTGCGTTGCAGCACCCTTAGCGGATCGGATCCATCGCGAGAGCCGGCCGGGCCGGC
>JBBSUU010000589.1:0-2185 GCA_038234115.1 Mycobacteriales bacterium | reverse complement strand
GGCGCAAAGACCGAAGCAGACCCGGAGCCGGTTTGGGCCTGCAGCACGAGCTGGGACGCTGCCAGATTCAGCGCCGCGACGTGACCTACCTGGGTGGCGGGATCACTGCCGAGAAGACTATTGATCGACCCCGTGATTCCGGTGTCGGCGACGACTGCGGTAATAGGGCCGGCCGGTGTCGCAAGCGCGGCCGCAGCCGACGCCGCAGAGGCATCCAGGCCCAACGTGGACGGCTCCAGCAGCATCGAATTGAAGCCGTTCGCCTGGTAGGCGGCCAAGGTTGCATCATCGACGACACCGTTGATCGGCCAGCCGATGTTGGTGATCAGAGTCGCCTTCTCGCCCAGCAATTTGGACGCGATCAACCGACCGCGCGCAACCACCTCGGAAAAAAAGGACGGGAGTTGGGCCCGGGTGATGGCCACCGAGTCCGGATCGGTGTACGGCAGAACCAGGACCGGAAACTTCGTGGCCAGGACGCGGAGCCGATCGAGAAATCTTTGGGCCGCGGCAGCGCCGGTGCCGGCCACTGCCGTCGCCGGGTCTGCCGGAACCAGGGCGGGACTCGTCGCCGAAGGTGCCGATGGCGACGACTCCGCGGTGCTCTGGCTGGTTGCCGCTGCGGTGGTCGATGACGGGCCGGTTCCGGTTTGGTCGGCGCTCGTGGTGGACGCCATGCTCGACCCGGAGTTTGGGGCGGCGGTGTTCGAGGCGGTAGTGGGTGCGGTGCCGGCGGAAGCGGTGCCGGCCGAAGCGGTGTCGGCGGAAGCGGTGTCGGCGGAAGCGGTGTCGGCGGAAGCGGTGCCTGCCGGCGCCGTGGTCGATGTCCTCGACCCGGGCGGCGTGCTGGTCGCCGGGACCGTTTCTGATTCGTTGCTCACCGGTTCGGAGCCGCCGGGCGCGTCGGCCTGTTCAGTTGCCGGCCCGAAGTTGACGGGATCCAAAGCTGCTGCCCGCTCGGCAATGTCAAATGCCACCGGGCCGATGAAATAGCCCTTGGACATCAGGTCGAGTTCCTCGAGGAGTTCTGGATCTACCGCGAGGGTGACCGAACCGGACGGCAGGGCGTACTGCTCCACCTGATCCAGCACCTTCGACAGCCGGCCGCCATCGGCAACCACGCCGGCCCGATCGTCGTTCATGAAAGCGCCCGTGGCATCGCGGTGTGGCAGATCAACCAAGGGGAGCACGAAGTTGACCTGGTGCGGAACCGGTGGTGGCGCAGAACTCGGATGGGCAGCTGCTATCTCGGCCGGTACCGAGGTCACGGGAAGCAACATGTGCAGTTCACCGACCCGGACGCCGCCCGGAAAATCGGTGATCACCCCATTGATGTTGACCATGATCGGGTACACGCCGGAGCCGGTAATCGCCAGGGTGTCTTTGACCACCCCATAGAGCGGGACGTCCATGGAGAAAGCAGAGCTGCTACCGGCCGGCAGCGCCGGCAGCATTCCGGTGAAATCGGACCAGCTTTCGATCGGTTCGCTCGGAGCGGCCACCTCGGCATCCAGCGCTGCGGTGTCGGCCAGCGCAGGGCCTCGTTGCACCCGGGAAACCAACGATGCGATGTCCAGCGTCGAGGTGTTGGTGACTGTTCCGGTGATGGTCAGAGTTGGTCCGGCGGCAGTGGAAACCACGGTGGGTGTCATCGAATCCACCGCGAAGCTCAAAGTTCCGGCGTAGGGACCCTGCGGCGTGGCGGTCCGGATCTGGGCGACCGAATGCGGCGTCGGCTGCGCGCCATTCGGATTCTGCTCGACACCAGAAACCGAAAATGCCTCGGAGATAATAGAATTCGCGTTGGCCGAGACCTTCGCCGGCATTTCGGCGCGGGTCGACCCGCTGGCGCCGAAAGCAACGCCCGAGCCACTCACGAGGAGGGCGCCGGCAATCGAACCGGCAAGGAGATGCATTGCTCCCCGGATGACGCGCCGGCGACGGGGCTGCGAACCGGGCACCCTGCGCGGACCCCTCACGCGCTCTCCGCGAGAATCTCTGCCGCCCGGGCGACCAATCGGCGTTCTCCGGCGTAGGCCAGCCGCTGCGGAAGTTCGACCAGCGGTACCCAGGCCACTTCGGAGACCTCGATATCGGCGTCGGAGAGTTCGCCGGATACCATCTCCATCAAGAAATGGTGCACGCACTTGTGAATGCGCCGGCCGGAGGCGGCAAAAGAATATTC
>JBBSUU010000588.1:0-2199 GCA_038234115.1 Mycobacteriales bacterium | reverse complement strand
GTCGCTTCGCTCGCCGGGGTGGTTCTGGCGGCATGCTCTCCTCCTGATGTCGAGCAGACCGCAGCGTCGACCATCCAGAGCGCGCAAGCCGTCAGTAGGAAGACCGACTCCACTGCCACCTCCAGCGCTTCCGAGCCCTCGACGGAGGCCGCCGCCGAAAGCTCATCGGCGAATCCCAGCCTGGCGCCGCCGGTTTCAACTCCGGCGCCGGTGTCGACCGGTTCGGTAGTGCCCTGGGGTTTTGTTACTGCCGAGGACATCCGGTCGGCAGCCACCGCTGTTGCTGCTCTGACGGTGGCGCAGAAGGCCGGGTCGGTGATCATGGCAAGCTCGGCCGATACGGTGGCCGGCCAGAACGCGGTGTCTGATTTGACCCTTGGCGGCGTCATCTTGATGGGTAATGCCGGCGTGATTGACGGAACCAAGGCCGGTCGCCCTGACGAAGTGGCAGCCGTGGCTGCCTCGGTGGCTGGGCAGGTGCCCGCGGAGCTGGCAGCATTTCCGCTGCTCATCGGGGTCGACCAGGAATCTGGCGACGTGACAAGACTGCGTAATGGCTTTACCGACCTGCCCGGTGCCTCAGAACTGGGCAGCATCGACGACCCGGCATTGGCCGCCCAGACCACTCGCGCGGTGGCGGCCGTAGCCGGAGCCGAGATGGCAGCGGTCGGAATCAATGTCGATTTTGCGCCGGTCTCGGATGTACTTCCGGTTTACGGGTCGTCGGCAATCGGGGACCGCTCCTATGGATCTGACCCGGAACGGGTGGGGGAGTTGGTCGCGGCAGCCGTCCAGGGCTACCAAAGTGCCGGCATTGCAGCCACTTTGAAACACTTCCCCGGAATCGGTGAGTTGGCCGCAGATACGCACGAATCGTTGCCGACGATCAACGCCAGTTGTAGGGAATGGAATGCAGTCGCATCGGTACCCCTGCGGGCCGGGGTGGATGCCGGGGTGGGATTGTTGATGACCGGCCATGCACTCTTTCCCGCGGTGGGTGACATCTCAGACCCGACGAGTATTTCTCCTCTGGTGCTCACAGATTTGTTGCGTGGCAAAGGCACGGTTGACTCACTGGGCGGTTGTCGGCCGCTGTCCTACCAGGGGGTGACGATCAGTGATTCGCTGCAGATGGTGCCGATCGCAGATAGCTATTCCTCGGCGGACGCGGCCTGGCGGGCACTTGCAGCTGGTCAGGATCTGCTGCTGATGCCGGTGGACCCAGCGGCTGCGGCAGCGGGTATTGCTGCTGCCGTCGCTGACGGCCGGTTGACCGCCGCTCGGCTGGATGAAGCGGCTGTTCGGGTGTTGGCCCTTCGGTCGGCGTTGGGGCGCTCCGTTCGGCCCTCGATGGATGTCATCGCCTCCGATGCGCACCAGGCGGTCGCAGACAAGGCCTGGGATCTGGCCCGGAGCTAAAGCATTCGCCGACAATGCGGGCATTCCGCTCCGACACCGGCTTGGCCGCCGGCGCACTGATTAAAGTCCGGCGCACTGATTAAAGTCCGGCGCGCTGATCAAAGTCGGCGAAACGGGCCCGATTCGGCGCTTCTCGCCAACTCTGATCAATGCGGACCGGGCTGGTGCGGACCGGGCTGGTGCGGACCGGGCTGGTGCGGACCGGGGTGGCACGGACCGGGGTGGCACGGCCGGGACGGTGTGTTACAGCGGGATATTGCCGTGGGCACCACGGCCGGCCGGCGCCGAGGCCAGCGCTTCGGCAACCCGGCGGCGGGTTTCGGTCGGGGTGATGATCTCGTCGACCACACCCAATTCAACCGCCCTGGCCACTCCGCCGGCAATCTTCTCGTGCTCCAGAGCGAGTTTGGCGTGCAATGCCTCCCGCTCGTCATCAGGGGCGGCGGCCAGCGTGCGTCGGTGCAGGATCCCGACCGCGGCCTTGGCGCCCATGACAGCGACTTCGGCATCCGGCCAAGCATAAACCGCAGTCGCACCAAGCGACTTGGAGTTCATCGCGATATAGGCACCACCAAAAGCCTTGCGGGTCACCAGGGTTACCCGGGGGACCACAGCTTCGGCAAAGGCGTGCAGCAGTTTTGCACCACGGCGGACCACACCGTCCCATTCCTGGCCGACACCTGGTAGGTAACCAGGTACATCAACGATGACCAGGAGCGGAATTCCGAAGCCATCGCACATGCGGACGAATCGGGAGGCCTTCTCAGCGCTGGTGGAATC
>JBBSUU010000587.1:0-2206 GCA_038234115.1 Mycobacteriales bacterium | reverse complement strand
TAGATGTCCTGCTGGTCGGCTACCGGGATGACTGGGTGATCATCGGTGTCGATCAGTCACCGCGCCGGTTGACTTCGGTCGTGAAGGTGGCACTGTTGTTGGCTGCGCTGCCGTTTCACGCGTTCTTCGGGTTGGCCCTGATGAATTCCCGGGTGCCGCTGGGCCTGAACTATTACCAAACCCTGAGCCTGCCGTGGGCACCGGATCTGCTCAGCGATCAACATCTGGGGGGCGCCATCGCCTGGGGCGGCACCGAGATACCGCTGATCATTGTGATCATTTCCCTGCTCGCCCAGTGGTCGCGGACCGACGAACGCGAGGGGCGCCGGTCGGACCGCAAAGGCAACGCAGCCGCCGACGATGAACTGGACGCCTATAACGCGATGCTGTCTCAGCTCTCTGTCCGGGATCGTCCCAAAGTAGAGACCGAGGCAGTCCGGATGGCCGGGTCCGCAGAGGATTCCGGGCCACCGACCTAACGCTTGGTTCGGTAGCTGACGCGTGGCGTCCCGATCGGCACGACGGACCCGTTCTATCCACAAGTGCTTATCCATCCACATCCGGCCGTCGTCCCCTTTCGGTACCGGCCATCTGGGATGCAGGCTGAGCCCGGATCCGAAGCAGCGGGCATCGGAATTGAAGGGGGAGAGATGGGCTCAGCACACATCCAATTGAGCGGGAATGTCGCCACCAAACTGAAGATGTCAATGGATAACCCCGGTCACGAACGTGTTTCGTTCCGGGTGATCGCCAACGACCGACGCTTTGACGCAACCACCAACACCTGGCTCGATGGCGACGAGTTCTCCGTCACCGTGGTGTGCTGGGGCTCGCTGGCCAGGGGAGTGGCACCATCAGTCATGATCGGTGACCCGGTAGTGGTGACCGGGAAGATTCTGAACCGCCGGTACGAGGCGGAGGGTGAGACCAGGTACGCCACCGAGGTGAAAGCGGTCACCGTCTCGCATGACCTGACCAGGGGCACCGCGACCTTCCGGAAGATCTACCACAAGCCGGCCGTTGAGGCGGCGCCGGAAGAAAACTACGAGGTGCGGGAAACGCCGGACTCGTCGGCGGGGTCCGAAGACCCGTACAGATTGCCGGCGGAACAGCCCGCCGAGTCGCAGCCCGCCGAGTCGCAGCCCGCCGAGTCGCAGCCCTCCGAGTCGGAACCCGCCGAGTTCGCTATCAGTAGTAACGGGGGTGCACCGTTCTGAAGTTCTGACTCCGGTAACCGGAACTGCGGCTGCCCGTTCCACCGGCAACCGGATGCCCAGGGCTTAACTGAATTCGTCTGCGCTCTCCAGTGAGGCAGACTGTTGCAGGGGCTGATCGGAGCGCGCCGAATTTGACGCGCCGGGTCGGCCCGGAGTCTGCGCCACCCGCGTCGACTCCTGAGCACGCTCAGGTCAACAGTCCGCCGGCTGTCTGTCTGGGCAAGACGCAGGCACAAGAGAGTCAGAGGTTTAAGTGGCCGAGTTTATTTACACGATGAAAAAGGCGCGCAAGGCTGTCGGGGACAAAGTCATCCTGGATGACGTCACGATGTCGTTCTTCCCAGGCGCGAAGATCGGTGTCGTTGGGCCCAACGGCGCCGGCAAATCCACCATTTTGAAGATCATGGCGGGGCTGGACACGCCGAGCAACGGTGAGGCTTTCATCACGCCTGGTTATTCGGTGGGCATCCTGATGCAGGAGCCGGCTCTGGATGAAACCAAGACCGTGCTGGAGAACGTTCAGCTGGCGTACGGCGCGATCATGGCGAAAATGGCCCGGTTCAACGAGATCGCCGAGCTGATGGCCACCGACTACTCCGACGCGCTGATGGAAGAGATGGGAGAGCTGCAGGAGGAGCTCGACCACGCGAATGCATGGGATCTGGATGCACAGATCGATCAGGCGATGGACGCGCTTCGCTGCCCGCCGGGGGACGCCGATGTCACGATTCTCTCCGGTGGTGAGCGCCGCCGGGTCGCGCTGTGTCAACTGCTGCTTTCCGCACCTGACCTGTTGCTGCTCGATGAGCCCACCAACCATTTGGACGCCGAGAGCGTCGAATGGTTGGAGCATTACCTGTCCAACTATGCCGGCGCCGTCCTGGCCGTGACACACGATAGGTACTTCTTGGACAATGTTGCGCAGTGGATCGCCGAGGTCGACCGCGGTCGCCTGCATCCCTACGAGGGCAACTACTCCACCTATCTGG
>JBBSUU010000586.1:0-2210 GCA_038234115.1 Mycobacteriales bacterium | reverse complement strand
TGGTCACCTCAGACACTTCTGAAGTTGCCAAGTCCTGGATTCCGGAAATCCCCGGTCCGTCGGATGCGCAACCATGGGACGGTACTCAGGTCTGGGACGGTGGTTTCATCAGTTCGTTGGAGTTCCGAATCCTGCCCGGGCGGGCGCCGGGAACAGGGCGGACCTGGATCCGATCGACTGTGGACCTGGTGGACGGTGTCGCCCCGACCGATTTGGAAATGATGATCGCCGTGACCGACACCGCCAACGGTGTCTCCACATTGGTACCACCGAAGCAGTACCTGTTTCCGAACACCGACCTGAGCATTCATCTGTTTCGGCAGCCGGTCGGCCGGTGGCTCGGACTGGACACCGAGGTCAGCTTCGGTCCTGACGGGGTCGGGCTGACTGCCACCGCCCTGCATGACGAGTCCGGACCGATCGGCCGGGCTGCGCAGATTTTGACCGTCCGAAAACGGTGAAGAAGCCCAGCCCAACAAGCATTTCAGCAACGCTCCGGTCGCCGGCCAGTGCCGACCGGCGGCCGCTCACTACAGCCGGCAGGATCGAATATCGGAGGCCAGGATTGCTTTTGCACCCAGGTCGTGGAGCCGGTCCATCACCGGATTTGACACATTGCGCTTGACCATCGCTCGCACGGCCACCCAATCCGGGTCGGCCAGCGGTGCCACCGTCGGCGATTCCAGGCCCGGGGTGATTTTGGTGGCCCGCTCCAGCAGATCCTTCGGGCAGTCGTAGTCGAGCATCAGGTACTGCTGGGCGAACACCACACCCTGCAGCCGATTTACCATCTGACGGGCTTCGCGAGACACCTGAGACACCGACCGAGAGATCACCACTGCTTCGGAATCACAGATCGGCGGGCCAAAGGCAACCAAGCCGTGCTGACGCAGCGTGCGACCGGATCCGACAACATCGGCAATAGCGTCGGCCACGCCCAACTGGATAGAAATCTCGACCGCCCCGTCGAGGCGAATAACCTCGGCGGCGACGCCCTGTGCTGCCAGATCCTGCTTCACCAGGTGCGGGTAGGCGGTAGCCACTCGAACACCTTGCAAATCTTCAACGGTCCACGTCCTTGCGCTCGGCCCCGCATAGCGAAAGGTTGAATGGCCGAAACCGAGTCCCAGTTCTTCGCGGACGCCGGCTTGGGATTCAGCGGCGAGATCGCGGCCGGTAATGCCCAGGTCGAGTTCACCGGAACCGACATAGATGGCAATGTCCTTGGGGCGCAGGAAAAAGAACTCGATGTCGTTGTTGACATCGATGATTGTCAGGTCTCGGGCCTCGGTGCGCTGGCGGTAGCCCGCCTCGCGCAACATTTCGGCGGCCGGTTCACTCAGGGTGCCTTTGTTGGGCACAGCAACACGCAACATGGGGATTCTCGTTTTCGTTGTATGAGGGAAAGATTTGAGGGACGGCAATGGCGGGCGGGGAACATCAAGCGGGTAGACCCGCGTGTTCCCTACAGATGCCGGTATACCTGCTCCAACGAGATTCCACGACCGATCATGATGACCTGGGCCCGGTAGATCAGTTGTGAGATCTCCAGAGCCACTGCGTCATCAGTCTCGTGCTCGGCGGCCAACCAGACCTCACCGGCTTCTTCCAGCAATTTCTTGCCCTGGGCATGCACGCCTGCGTCCAGCGCAGCGACTGTTCCGGATCCCTCCGGACGGGTCACCGACCGGTCCAGTAACTCGGCGAACAGGGAATCGAAAGTCTTCACGAGACATTATTCTCCCAGACAACAACAGGCACTCGGCACACCGGGACTTCATGGTGCGCCGGGCGCCTGCGGTTCGGTCGAAATCAGCTCAGTTTCGCGACCCGCCGGCGCGCTTTGGCCAGAGCTGCTTTGGCTGCTGCCACCGTTTCCGCCGCCGGTGCATCGTCGACCGGCACCACGGCGGTCAGTTTGCGGGATGCGCGTTTCACCGGCGCCTCCGTGGCTGATCCGTTGGTCGCCTTGCCGTTGGTTGACTTGCCGTTGATTGTCTTGCCATTGGTTAACTTGCCGCCGGCGGCGCCGCCATTGACATTCACCCCACCGGCACCGGAATCACTGGTATCGGAACCACCGGTATCGGCAACACCGGGCCCGGCACTGCCGGAATTACCATTGACCGACACAAAGCCACTGGTGGCCAATGGTTTTCGACCCGCCAAAACAGTTTTGAGGTAATGGCCGGTATATGAATCGGTGTTCA
>JBBSUU010000585.1:0-2222 GCA_038234115.1 Mycobacteriales bacterium | reverse complement strand
TGTTGTATTGGCTGATCCGCAGCCTGGGCGTGCATTACGTCGCGGCGAATCTGCTGACATTGCTGGCTTCATTTGCCCTGCGTTTCGTGGTCGCCGACCTATATCTATTTGCTTCGAGGAGAGACATGTCTGCTGTATCGCGTCACCCCCAGGGTGCAGCCCATCTCGACCGTGGTCCGGTTCGAGCCCGTAATTTGTCGGCACCGAGCCGTAGTGGCCCCACCGACCTGGTGGTCGACCTACGTGAAGTCGGGCTTCCAACAGTGCGAGTCACCCGAAGCGCGATGGCGTGGCGCTACAACATTCACGGGTTAATCACCGTGGCATCGGTGGTCCGGCTGCGCGAACTGGACCACTTCGCAACACAGGACGAGGGACCTTGTGATATCGAGATCCGCGGTGGTGACTTCGGCAACCGACAGGCCCGGACGCGGGCTCGGGTCACCCAGTACGCGGCGATGCCGGCGGTTTCCTACGAAGAGCACTCTGGACGACACGGCGCAGATTTTCTGGTCGACATGACAGAAAACGTTCGGGTGACGGTAGGCCCGTTGCTGTTGGCATCGCCCCACGTGCTTTATACGAACATCGTGGAGGCATTGCTCCGTTTCATGTTCGTATCGCAGGATCGTGTCTTGTTGCACTCAGCCTGCCTGGACCTGGCCGGCAAGGGAGTGCTGCTATCTGCGCGCACCGATACCGGGAAGACCGGCACGGTGCTTCGCCTGGTGCGGGAGGGTGATGCCAGATTTCTCTCGGACGATATGACGATCCTCGCGGCTGATGGGGTCGCGCTCTGCTTTCCGAAGCCACTCACCATCAGCCAACACACGCTACGGGCAGTAGACGCCGGGGAGCTGACGCGGTCGGAGTGGAGATGGTTGCGGGTGCAAAGCCGTTTGCACTCCAAGGGAGGGCGAGGCATTGGCTCGCGGCTCGGAGAGCTCAATGTGCCGATCATGTCCATCAATGCTCTTACCCAGCAGGTGATCCCGCCGCCGAAGTTCATGATCGATCGACTGGTTCGGTGTCAGGAAGCCACCAGCGTGTCCGTTCAGGACCTGTTCATCATCGAGCGCCTGAGCTATCGACTGGAGGACGTCAATCCTGACACCTTAATTGACGAGCTGATTGACAATACAGATGACGCCTACGGATTTCCCCCTTTTCGGTATTTCGCGCCTGCTTTAGTGATTGGTGGGCAAGGTTACGACGAACTGCGGGCACGCGAACGCGCAATCCTGTCCCAGGCAGTCAGCGGGGTTCGTGCGCGACGGCTGGCTACGCCGGACTTCACATGGGCCGATCACATCCCGTCCTTGGTCGCTGCTGGCGGCGCTAGTCATGTCGTCACCGGCACCGAGTAGCCCCTCGTCCGGCAGGGCATTGCCGGACGGGAAGTACCCGCTGATGAGGCGCTGCCTCGCTGCAGCAGTGGCCGCGCGCGTATTGATTGCCACTGGTACGGCGGCCCCCGCCCGTGCTTCCGGCGGGCCAGCTGCCAGCAGCGCCTTCGATGCCCACCTCACGCGTGCGCCATACCTCACCGATCTGGTGGGATTGCACGTGGCGGTGAACTTCGCTACGGACCAGTCCGGGCAGAGCGCCGGTGTCAGTGTCGGCGCGGTCACTGGTGGGGCGTGCACCATGACCGGTCTCGTGCCTGCGGTTCGCCGCACGATCAAGGTCGGCACCGTCAATGAATATCAGTGGACCTCCCAGGTTTCTCTGCCCGCCTCGGGGGCTTACTGCTATCGGGTCTACTTGGGTAGTACCGACCTGTTGGCCGGTGCGGCTTCTCCTCAGTTCACCACTCAGCAGCAACCCGGTGACCTGACGCCGTTCTCTTTCGACGTGATGGGCGATTGGGGCAGTGTTGATGCCACCGGCCAGAACGCCGGACAGGCCGCGTTGATGCAGCAGATTGCCAATAGCAACGCACGATTCTTAGTGGCGGTTGGAGACAACGGGTATCCGGATGGAAGCCAGATCAACTACGGAGATCTGCAGCAGACCGGCGCAAAAACGAGTGCCGTGTTCGGCCCGCAGTCCTGGACCGTTCCGGGCCCGACCACCCCGATCTTCACGGCGGCCGGGAACCATGGCCTCGCCGGAAGTGCACACACCGATATTACGACCTGGACCCAGAACACTGCTGTGGCCGACTCCGGCGGTCGCTACCAGGATGATGTCTACTGCTGCGTGAACAACACACGCTCGAC